>JALTIG010000124.1 GCA_027004185.1 bacterium
CGGTATTTCCAAGTGCCTGAGAGTGAGTACAAGGGATTGATGAGTGCCGTATCGCATGGTAAATATTTCCATGCAAACATTCGCAATCGGTATAGGTATGAGAAAGCTAGGCGGTAAACAATGAAATTGTCGAAGCTCACTTGCAAAGGATTTCGCTCGCTTTGTGACTGTGAAGTTGACTTCCTTCCTTTGACTGTGCTGATTGGCGAAAATGATGCTGGCAAGAGCTCGGTCCTTGATATTTTGGACATTGTCCTCAACGGCGGGCAGCCTGACACGGATGATTATTACGTGGATAGCAGAGGAAGGAGTCTCTCTAAGATAGAAGTGATACTGGAATTTGAGGTTGACGCTTCGGAAGTAGAAGCCGCGGAATTTTGTGTTGATGGACGTCTAAGAATCAAGAAGGTATATTCGCATAATGCTGTTGGTGTTGAAACTTTCTATTGGGGGGAACAGCCTGTAGATAAGCGCTTTCGTTTTCAAAACTTTTATAATCTAAGTGCCCAGGAGCAAAAAGATCTAATTCAAGAGGCAGAACCTACAATTGGGCCGGGGGATATTAGCAATAAAGAGAAACGTGTAGAGTGGTTGAAAAAGTATTTATCTTCGTGTGAAAAAGAGGCTTTGTGGATCCAAGTGAGCGGGAGATGGGGAAACTTCTTGCCCAGGTTTGAGCGATATAGTTCCATGGATTACAAAGAACCAGCAAATATAATAGTGAAAACGTTACGCCAGGTATACGAAAACTTTATTTATGAGAGTAGTGAGAAGAATGGCAATGAGGAGAGAGATGAATTCTCTTCCCGGCGCCTTATACCGGCTTTACGAGAAGTTGAGGAATCAGCGAAACAGCAAATACAGGCCATAGTAGCAGATCTGGAGAGCTTTATCAAGAGGTACGATCCGCGAGTGAAGCGTATAGGGTATGAGCCAGTGTTTGATTTTGAAAGCAGCCTACGGTCAGGGGAGTTCACAATTGATGTAGGCAGAGGGCTTCATCGGCTTTCCAAAACTGGCGATGGCACCAAAAGGCGGATGTTTATGGCCGTTTTAGATTGGGATAGAGAAGTCGCGATTCAACAGGTAAAGGAGCAAAAGGGGTATTCCCGTACCATTATCCGAGGGTACGACGAGCCGGACACTAATTTGCATTATGAAGCACAGCGGCTCATGTTTCAAGCTATCTCGGATATAACCACATACAATGAGCGCATGCAGGCCATTTTGTGTACTCATTCCCTTACAATGATTGATCGCGCTCCAGCTCAAGCAATCAGATTATTGGGGCTAGATGGGGAAGGATGTTCATACGTGAGCAAAATAATTGTACAGGACGACCCCGAAATTGAGCGCTTTCTGGTGAATTTAGCCCGCGAGTTAGGTATAACAAACTCGGTCATTTTCTATGAGCGGTGCTTTGTTTTAGTAGAGGGCGAGACAGAGCATAATGCGTTACCTCTCCTATACAAAAAGAGATATGGTAGAAGTTTGTTTGAAGATGGTATTCGTCTTATTAATCTTAAAGGTAACGGGGCAGCAAAGGAATTCTTGCGCCTTCTAAGCCGCAATAGGCAATCTCTTACTCTAATAGTGGTTGATTCTGATACCCGTTCACAGGGAAATTCTACTGGGAGGTTAACGGAAAGGGTCTTGAAAGAGTCTGGCTTTGACGATAAATTTATTGCTGAACACCTGATTTACGTAGGGTCTCAAGAATTTGAAGATGCTTTTTCAAATGAAGTGATAGCATTATCTCTACAACAACATTGGCCCAAACAAAGTGGAGAGTGGACGCCACAAGAGGTAGAGGAATGGCGGATAGAAAGGAAGTTTTCCGATAATATTAAGGCGGCTGTGTGGGAGCAATCAGGGGAAGAGACCCCAAAGTGGAGCAAGCCATTATTTGGTGTGAAATTAGCAGAGACTTGCTCGGAGGATGATATTCCGGAAATCGTTATTGAAGTGTTTGAGAAAGCTAGGAGAATAGCAGGCATAACCTAACCCAGCGTTCAGCGGACGCGGCTTCTTGCGACCAGAAAGGATTGTTGATGGAGTACCATTAACGTAAGCCCTGTGGTGTTCAGGTGTTCCTACCGGGACGTGCATCACTGGTAACGGCTTTGTGCGAAGCTTCCGGAACAAAGGCCCTAACCTGCCAGCCTCGGGGCGGGTGCAGCTCAGGGAAGAGCCAGAAGGTTGAACCTATGTGAAGGGTTGTACATCCCGTCAGTCCGAAGCGGCGAAAGAGGCTGGGCGAGAAGCGGAGTTTCGGCGTAACATCATGCGCCTGCGGTGGTGGTTGGACGGCGCCGCCGCGCCGCTGACGCCCTCGTTGGGCGCTTTCTCGGAAAGGACTGAGTTGTTCAAGTATGGAAGTCGGTGTTCGCCTACATGCGCGTTTTGTGTTATGATTGTGTTGTCGTAACCGTTCTTCGAGGGAAGGGGGCGAAAATGGCGAGGCAATTCAAAATCATTGTTGAGAAACATCCTGATGGATATGTGGCCTATCCGCTGGGTCTGAAAGGGGTGGTCGTTGGGGAAGGAGACACGTACGAAGAGGCTCTGAGTGACGTGAAATCTGCGATAGCGTTTCACATTGAGACCTTCGGGGCGGAGGCCTTCGAAGGGGAGCCGTCGGTGCTGGAAGCGTTCATCGCTGAGGCAGGAGTACCCATCTGATGTCCAGGTTCCCGGTGGATGCTCCCATCAGCAAGGTGATTAAGGCATTTGAGAGGCTGGGTTTCGGGTTGGTGCGGGAAGGGAATCATTCATATAGCGATGATCAGGGATAATCCTGATGGGAGTCGGACTCCCCTGACGATGCCCAACCATCGGCGGATAAAAGGTTCGACGCTACGCACGATACTCACACAATCCGGTATATCTAGAGACGAGTTTTTGAAGGCCTACCGGGATGTTTGAGGGGGAGCAACCAGCCGTCCACCGACCGTGCCCCATGACAATTTTCGCCTGAAAGAGGTGAGGTTGTTTTTTGTCGAGGTGTTTCACTTTTCCCGGTGAGGGAGAGCAGGTTTGTCAGGCAAAAGGAGTTAGCTCATTACCAACGAAATTCTTGCACATTGAGCAAGAAGCAGAGACGCGGAGAGCAACGAACCAAATGAATCAGCGAAGGAGCGAATCAACGGTATGTGCGAGGAGACAGTTCCGCTGTTCGCCCATTCGTTGAGCCGCTGATTTGGATAGTCTCAGCGCTTTCTCATCGGGATTCTGGTTCTGGCTTCGCCAGGTCAGGCTGACGCCGGAGGACTTTCCCATCTCCTCCGGCGTTTTTTTCATGGGCAGCGGGGCCGCGTGTAGATCGTCTGACGTCGAGGGGCCGCTTTGGGATTTTTGGCTCTTTGACATTGCCCATCCCCTGGTGTATCATCTGCTCGGCGGGCAGATTCCGGGGGCTTCCCCGTCTCAAGGGAATCTGTGTCGATCCATGAAATCTGTGGATAGAATTCGGCAGGCTCCAGCAAGTGGCCGAAAGGTCTCATCACGTAGAGTTCGTATGGACAGAACATTTGTAACGCTGAATGAAATCCTGGGCAAACTAAGGGCCATGCTTCCCCTCTTGCACGAAAAGTACTACGTGCGGACGTTGGAGGTGTTTGGTT
>JALTIG010000125.1 GCA_027004185.1 bacterium
GGATTATGATACCGATTATAAAGAAACGAGTGAATCCAGTTTCTCTGCGAGACGCAGATAATCCTGGACGGTAAGATCCTGTGCCCGCATGTTTCCTTTAATATTTAGCACCTTAAAGATTGATTCTATTCCCTCAGAATTAGGGGGGAACAGGTATTTCAAGTTATTTCTGAGCATTTTTCTCCGGTGAGAAAATGCGGATTTTACTGTATGAATAAAGGTGCCATTTTGCATAGGGCTTGAGGATGTTAAGGCTTTTGTCTTAAAAAGGACAAGGGCAGAGTCGACTTTAGGACGGGGGATAAAATGTGAGGGAGAAAAAATCTTCAGAAGGGTCGGATGTGTGACGGATTGTACAAATACGGACAATGCCCCGTATGGAGCAGTTTTTACTTCGGCGCAAATTCTTTTCGCCACCTCTTTCTGAAAGAGAAACAGCCATCGTTTAAACAGGTGCGTACGAGGCAACAACTGCCAAAGGATCTGTGTGGATATGCTGTAGGGTAGGTTGCCCATGAGGATTGCTGGATTGGAGGGATTTGACAGTGCTTCCCACTTAAATTCCGTGGCATCTCCTAGAATTACCTCAAGATTTTGCTGCCCCTTAAAAATCCTTTTCAGGTACCTAAAAAGATCTTCATCCTTTTCAATAGCAAAAATTTCCGCGCCTGTTTCCAAGAGAATCTCCGTCATCATTCCTCGGCCAGCTCCAATTTCAATAACACGGTCTGAAGGTGTTATGTCAGCCTGCCCAACAATCCAGCGGGCGGTGTTGGCATTGGAAAGGAAATGCTGACCTAAAGAACGTTTTGCATGAAACACATGGTTTGGATTCATATGCCATTTTTACCACCAAATGCTTAGCCGGTAAACACACATGGATGAAAGAAGTTTACTCTGATTGAAAAAACCTGAGGTATGTGGTAGAAAAACCCAAGTGGGAGAGAAATGAAATTTAAACGCTCTATCATCTGTTTGTTGATCGCATTGTTTTTCCTTCCTCTAGTGATCGGAGGGATTCCGTCCATCCAGTGGGGTGACACCCCTTTGAAAACCAAGCTTCCTCCGGTTGTTATCACTGGAGAGTCCACATTTAAGGTTCTGGAATCACGCAAAATCCCGATACCTTCTCCTTTTCTGCCCGGGGGGAAAGCACAGCCAGTTATTTTAGTTTCAACGACGAGGGAGCCTACAGTTCCAGAGGAAAACAAGCAACAACCCATGCCTCAGACCCCTGGCTGCACGTATCATCATTCTATCACCACAAAGGTGGCAACCCTTTTTAAGGGGGCTGAAGCCTATGAAAAACGGGGTAAATACCTTTTCCTTAACCGGCGATACAGTGAAGCGATCGAAACCTTCTCACACTTGATAGCGGTGTATCCAGGATACCGTAATTTGGGCGATGCCTACTACTGGTTAGGAGAATCATACTTTCAGGTAGATGATATTCAACGTGCTGCACAGAATTACAAGATCACCGCTAAGCGTTATCCTTCTTCATCATGTGCGGATTATGCATGTTACTCACTTGGATGGATTGCCTATAGAAAAAAAAGATTCGATTCAGCCATAAAGTATTTCAAACGGGGAATCTTTGCCTATCCCAACAGCCCCATTTATGACCATATGTTATTCTGGTTAGCCGAATCTTACATGCAAAAAGAAGAAACAGAACAGGCCAACAAATTTTTCAAACGTGTTATTGAGAAATCATCCAACCCAAGCCTACTCATTCCTGCCATTTTCGAAAAAGCGAAGATTGAATTCATTAAGGGAAATTACGCGAAGTCCAAAGAAACACTTGAAGAACTTCTACGTCGGAACCCTCCATACCTTCTTGTTCCAAAGATACAACTTCTTGAAGGATGGTGTGAATATTTTTTGCGTGACCCACAAGCCCTATCGACGTTTACACATATCTTGCAGACTCCCAAGGTCTCTGACACCACAAGAACAGAAGCAGAATATGGTAAGTGTTTAAGTGCAATTCAACAGGAAAAACCTGTGATTGCCGAAAGACTCTTGGCAACCATGGGGCCATCTTCACAATGGTATGGTGAGGTGGCGATTGAGCTTGCAAGTTATTTTTTCCACAGAAAGGCATATAAACATGCTGAAAAACTCTGTGGTAAAATCATTTCAGATTTTCCAAAGACCCCTTATCTGGAAAGGGCTTATATGATCCTGGGAAACTGCGCTTATAACACAAAGGCTTTCTCCCATGCCATCGAGGACTATACACATGTTTTGCTGGGGAGGGTTAAGAACGTTAAACCTATGGCAAGATTTGCCAAAGGCCTTGCTTTCTACCAGGTTGGGCAGTTCAGGGATGCGATCGATAGTTGGGAAATTCTGTTAAGTAGGTATCCTGATTTCTCGCGCCGTTCCGAAGCACTATACTGGCTTGGGAGTGCGTACTTGAACCTGCAAGATGAAGTCCACGCTAATTTTTACTTTAATCAGTTGAGCCAATATCCCGAGTTTCATTCTAAGGCACTCATTCAATTATCTGAGTTCTGGTTTGGGCAACAGAAATGGTCCAAGGCGCTGAAAGTATTGAGACGATTTCTCTCTTTGTACCCTCACAGTATCCATTCGGGATATGTGAAGGGAATGATGGGAGAAATTTATTTTAATCTTAAGGAATATAAAAAAGCTTCTAAATGGCTTTCCAAATCGATCAAAGATAAAAAAATAGCGAATGACCTGGAATATCGAGCCAAATTAGCCTTTATTCTTGGTAAGGTTTACTACCGAATGGGGGATTTTCAGCATGCGATCAATTATTTCTCTTATATCTCTTCCAAGCTTCCAAAGAATTCATTCAGCGATGATGCCCAGTATTGGAAAGCCCTGTCTTATTACTCACAACAGTTGTTTCAAGCATCTATCCGTTCTTTCGAACAGTTGTTGAAAAGATTCCCTCATAGCCCTCTAACGGCACGTGCCATCATTAAAATTGCCGATTGTTACTACAATCTAAAGGATTATGCACGAAGCGAGACATATTACCAAAGGGCGTTAGTCCTATTTGGGAAAAACAAAAATATCAGCGAGAAGGCCTCATATGGTAGAATACTATCTTTATATCAAAGAGGAAATTATCCACTTTTTTGCTCGGAGGCTTCTGCTTTTCTGAAACAGTTTTCATATTCATCCTTGTCCTTGAATGTTGTTCAACTCCTGTCTGAGTATTACGAAAAGCAGGGGGATATCGATGATGAAATCGCCCTGTTGGAAGATTACCTAATGAAACATCATCACTCCATTCCTCAAACTGACTCAATAAGGCTAAATCTTGCCAAGCTTTTCGTCAAAAAAGGGTTATATGATTCTGCTCTCGTTCAATTGCGACTGGTTTCCGGAAAGAATGCGCAGAGACCCTTTAGCAGTGTCGCAGAAAAGGAGATGGGTGATCTTTATTTTAAGCAGAAGCAATATAATCAGGCTATATTCCATTATAATAAATTCCTCTCATTTGGCGGTCTAGCACCTGAGATGGTACGGTATGTTAGAAAGCAGCTTGTAGATGCCTTTATAAAAACAGGTCAGTTAAAAGATGCCAAACATGTGATAGAAATAGGCACAAAATCCTACGGGCTT
>JALTIG010000126.1 GCA_027004185.1 bacterium
ATCATATCAAAGCCCCAGGAGGTCTTTTCATCTCCCTTTCATCATGATATGCTTTAAAGGAAGGATATATCTATAACCTGAACTTGAGAGTGCAGAGTCACCCCTTCCCTTCAACCCCTTGAACATCTACCTATATTTCCATTTTGGCATGGGATAGATGGGCTTTCTGGCGCCATGCGGATAAACTTGATAAATCTGACCACCCTGAATTTGCAGGACCACGCTACTTCCCTTGATCTGACCATTCGGATTAAATTCAACCGGGCCATAGATGGTTTCGATCCTTGTCTTCGCAAGGGCATCCCGTACCTTTTGAGGATCCAGGCTCCCCGCTCTTTCTAAAGCACTTTTATATACTGCCAACTCCGCCACCGCTGATGCGTTATGATAATCCGGGTCATAGTGATAGGTCGCCCTGAATCTTCTCACGAAATCCTGAGTATTCTTGAAAATGATCCCCTTGAAATTCATCTGAGGTGACCAGCTCCCAACACCAAAGATGTACTCGGCGTCTTTCCCAAGAGATTTTCTAAAATCCGCTTCGGACGGTCCAACGGTAAGGGAAATCATATTAACGTTGACGTTCAACTCCTTTGCCTGCCGGACAAGGTTAATTCCTCCTTCTGTATGACCCGCCATCAGCAAGGCATCCGGCACCTTTGCTTTGACCTTTGTAAGAATTGTGTGTAAATCCTCGAAACGCTCGGAGATTTTTTCATAGATGACAACCTTTAAACCTAATTTTTCAGCGATCTCCTTCGCTCCCTTTGCCACACCGATGTCAAATTTGTCCTCCCCATAAATGAGAGCAATGGACCTCGGTTTTGGTTTAAATCCGGCAAGCATTTGAAGGGTTGTCCTGAAATACTGACCTGCTGCAGGCAAGGTACCGAAGATATAGGGGTTGTGCCGACTGAATATTTTTCCAGAAGCCCCACCACCTTCTACCATAGGAATCTTGTATCGCTGCGCTATGATACTATCCGGAATAGTGATTTCACTCGAGTAAGGACCCAGTAAAAAATTGACCCTATCTTCCACAATCAGTCTTTCGATCAACTCAGCGCTTCTAACAGCGTTGCTTCCATCATCGTAGAATTTAATCCTTACCAAATACGACTTTCCGTCTATCTTGACCCCCCCTGCTTTATTGAGAGTATCCATAGCAAACTTTAAAGAATCAACGTAAAGCTTACCTGTTCGGCTTTTCTCCCCGGTAAAAGAGATGGCACAGCCAAATTTTATCACATTTTTGGAAAGCGCTCTTGCACTAACACTCGTCAACAACTCAACCACTATCCAAACAATCAAAAGCCCTTTAAACCAATTAATCCCTGATTTCATAAAAAAATCCTCCGATTGTTTTGTTCTTTAAAATTGTTTCCTAATCTACCTCCTCTTTATTCATTTCAACCCACTGCTTCGCCCTCAGTAGCATAACAAACTGGAAAGATCAACCAAATTTCTGCAGTTTGTTAAGACAACTTTTATATGACCTTTACTGCATTCAAATACCTCAAAAGGCATTTCACTTGACATTCTTTCTGTAGAACTGATAAAATCCAATCGGGATGCAAAAATCAAGAATTATCTGGATTATCAGTGAAAATGCACTCGAGGGAATGGAGTTATACAATCACTTCAAAACGCTGGGGCATATCCCCACTCACTTCTACACATATAAAGAAGCCATTACACAAGCCAAGCGAGAAACCCCAGATCTTGTAATCCTGAACCCAGACCCGGACAATGGCCATGGCATCGACCTTATGCTTCAATTACAAGAGATGTTTAACCACCGGGAAGTTCCTTTTATTTTCATCAGCCAGTTAGAATCCTCAGAAATTATCGCTGCTGCCTTAAATGCTGGGGCCTTCGACTTCATTCGTAACCCTTTCTCCTATGTGGAACTTGATGCAAGGGTTCAAAGTGCCCTTCGAAAAAAAGACATCTATCAGGATCTCCAGGAGAAAAATGAACGGTTAATAAAACTGTCCGTAACCGACAGCCTTACCGGACTTTACAACCACCGTTATCTGATGGAGCAATTAGAGCGCAATTTCAATTTCTATACTCGGTTTAACCGACCATTCTCCTTTATCATGCTGGATATCGATCATTTTAAAAAGATCAATGATTCATACGGGCACATCATCGGGGATCAGGTTCTCATTGACTTGTCCAATACACTGACCTCAGGCAGAAGAAAAACGGACATCGTCAGCCGCTACGGAGGAGAGGAATTTGGCATTTTACTACCGGAAATAACCCCCGTGAATGCCGTTAAGGTCGCGGCAAAAATCATCAAAGATATTCGTAACTTGTCCTTTCAACCTCGGCATCCCCCTTCCCTGAAGTTCGGCATCTCAGCGAGCCTTGGCATTGCAAATTGTCCCGATAAATATATTTACAGTTCTGAAGACGCTATTCAACTAGCCGACGATGCGCTTTACAAGGCCAAAGAACTCGGGGGGAATACCATCGTCCAAAATATAAATGGCGTTCTTACCGAGGCCACCTCACTAATGAGAGAATCAGAAAAGAAGATTTCCATTATCAATTAGACCTCCCTATACTTTTTCTCTGCCCCCTTAGCGGAAAATGCCTCAAAAAAGGGCTTTTTGGCCTTTTCCTTTGAAAGATCGATTGAAATAGGTATAGGCGGCAGGGGTCGCGATCCTCCCCCGTGGAGTGCGCTTAATAAAACCCTCCTGGATCAGGAAAGGCTCGTATACATCTTCAATCGTCTCTTTATCCTCACTGAGGGAGGTTGCAAGCGTTTCAATTCCAACTGGACCCCCTTCAAATTTGTCAAGGATGGTTAATAAAAGGCGTTGGTCCATAGGATCAAACCCCTTTCTGTCAATTTCCATGGCAAGAAGGGACTCATCCGCGACCTCCCTGGTAATCACGCCATTTGCCTTAACCTCAGCAAAATCCCTAACCCGCCTCAACAGCCGATTGGCAATCCTTGGCGTGCCCCTTGATCGAGAGGCAATCTCTAATGCACCATCATCGGTAATAGAAATGGAAAGGATACGCGCTGACCTCAATATCAAGGTCTTTAGCTCCTCAGCGGAATAAAAATCCAGGCGCTGTACAATCCCGAACCGATCCCGAAGAGGTGAAGTAAGCATCCCGGCCCGGGTTGTGGCACCCACAAGGGTAAAAGGGGATAGATCAAGCTTGATAGAGCGTGCAGCGGGTCCCTGCCCGATAACAATATCGATCTGAAATTCCTCCATAGCTGGATAAAGAATCTCCTCAATGACATGACTGAGGCGATGAATTTCATCGATAAATAAGACATCCCCTGGCGAAAGATTCGTTAGAATTGCGGCAAGATCCCCTGGACGTTCGATTACGGGTCCCGATGTCGCCAAAATGTGAACGCCCATTTCATTCGAGATAATATGAGCCAAGGTGGTTTTCCCAAGGCCAGGCGGACCATACAAAAGGACATGATCCAGGCTTTCCTTACGATTTTTCGCCGCTTGAAGGTAGATGGAAAGCCGCTCTTTTACCTTTTTTTGTCCAATATATTCCTTAAGGGTTGCCGGGCGCAGATTGGTTTCGGCTCTCAGATCCTCTTCCGTACGGTTTGGGGAAAGATAGGAGCGTTCTTCCATCTATTTAAGCCTCTGAAGTGATTTAAGTGCAATTCTGACCACATCCTTGAGCGTAAAACTCTCTCTCCCTTCTGTAAGGATCCTTCGAACAACCTTTGAAGATTCCTGAGGCTTAAAGCCAAGATTTATCAGAGCTGAAACAGCATCAGTGAATAGGCTTGCTTCAGCTTCGCTGGGGGGAAGCGTCACTCCAACGGTTTTATCCCTCATAGTGGTTGAAAGCTCTCTTAATTCAACAACCATTCGCGCCGCCATCTTCTTGCCAATTCCCGGAATGGCCTGAAGCCGCGAGGCATCTCTGGAAGCAATGGCCAGGTTGAGATCTTCTGGGGAAATCCCAGAAAGGATGTTAATAGCCAACCGAGGCCCGATCCCTGAAACCCTAATCAGGTGTTTAAACCATTCACGTTCCGTTTCACTTGAAAAGCCATAAAGGCTGATCTGATCTTCTCGAACATGCGTGTAGACAAGGATAGCTATCTCCTCTCCCTTTTCGGGCAACGTATAGTATGTGGAAAGCGGCACATGAACGCGATATCCTACTCCCCTTACATCGAGAACAATCTCATCGACTCGCTTCTCGATTAAATCCCCTTTTAACCAAGCGATCATGTGATCCCCCGTTTAGAAAGCCCTCCCTGGAGATGCTGAAGGCAACAGATCCCTACCGCCAGGGCATCAGATGCATCATACGTCATGTCCTCACGGATAGAAAGCAGACGCATAACCATCTCCTTGACCTGCTGTTTTGTGGCTCTCCCATACCCCACGATAGATTGTTTGACTTCCAAGGGGGTATACTCGCAGATCCTGACGTTTTTCAGGACCCCAGGGAGCAAAGCAACACCCCTCGCTTGCCCTAACATCAAAGCCGAATGTGGATTCTTTGCGAAAAAAACCTTTTCAATAGCAAGGATATCCGGTTGATATTCATCGATTATCCTGACAACCCCTTCAAAAACCTTCCCAAGCCTATCTGAAAGGGAGACATTGGCTCGCATTTTGATAAGACCATGGGTGAGATAATGAGGGGTTTGGTCCTCAGAAAATATTATACCATAACCCGTCACGAGTGAACCGGGATCGATCCCAAGGACCTTCATAGGTGGATCATCTTATAAGGTTTCCATAATCGCTTCAGAGATATCAAAGTTTGCATAGGCATTTTGAACATCGTCAGAGTCCTCAAGGGCATCCATGAGCTTGAGCATCTTTTCTGCATCCTTCCCTTCAAGCGCGATGGTATTCTGAGGAACCATGCTAATCTCAGCTACCAGATAGGGAATCTCTGCCTGGTCAAAAGCCTCTTTTACCGCTTCGAATTCCGCTGGATCTACAATGACCTCATACTCCTTTTCAGTCTCCTTGATATCATCCGCCCCAGCTTCCAGGGCAATAGCCATCACATCGTCTTCTGATACCTGTTCTTTAGAAAAAACAAGCAGTCCCTTTTTATCAAACATCCAAGAGACGCAACCATTTTCTCCCAAGCTTCCGCCATGTTTCGAAAAGATATGGCGAACTTCTGAAATGCTACGGTTTTTGTTATCCGTCAAAACCTCTACAAGAACCGCTACCCCTCCGGGTCCATACCCTTCATAAACCAACTCTTCATACTGAGTACCTTCAAGCTCTCCTGTCCCCTTCTTAATCGCCCGCTCAATGTTCTCTTTTGGCATATTCTCTGCCTTGGCTGCAGCAATGGCAGTACGGAGTCGGGGGTTCGATTCCGGATCACCACCCCCCATTCGCGCAGCAACTGTAATCTCTTTAATGAGCTTAGTAAAGATTTTTCCCCTTCTTGCATCAAGGGCACCTTTTTTCCTCTTAATAGTGCTCCATTTCGAATGTCCGGACATATACCCCTCTTTTAATTCATGAATTGATAGGTCCTGTGTGTCTGGTGGGCGGTACTGGATTTGAACCAGTGGCTTCTACCGTGTGAAGGTAGCACTCTCCCCCTGAGTTAACCGCCCTCCCCTGGTCTTACATTGTAAATAACATATCAAATGCCTAGGCCATTGTCAAACAAAGCTGGAAAGCCGGACAAACGTTCACAAAGACAAAATAAGGTTTCACACCACAGAATACCCCCTGACAGACTTGACAAATGAGTATTGGCATTCTAAAGATAAAAAATAAAGAAATATAATAAATAATTATTAATAGGAGAAAATCTATGGACTGCAAAAACACCCGGCTAACGCATCAGCGAAAGGTAGTGCTTGAAGAGTTGAAAAAAACAACTGCACATCCTACTGCGGATGAACTGTATGAATCAGTTCGAAAGAGGCTTCCTAACGTCAGCTTAGGGACCGTCTACCGGAACCTTGAAATCCTTTCAGCCTGCGGACAGGCATTAAAATTGGATCTTGGAGAAGGAAAAAAACGGTTTGACGCTACTACGGATCCACATTATCATATGCGGTGCACCCAGTGCGGCAGGATAATCGATGTTCCTTATATTCCCCTCATTGAGAAGATTAAAGATCAATTGAAAGGTATGGGAAAATTCAAGATCAAAAACGTTCAGATCCATTTTGAGGGAATTTGTGAGGAATGTTTAAAAAAGGAACAAACCCCCTAATATATAAAAACTCAGTAGATCGAGCTTTGGTTTACTGTTCCCTGATATAAGGAGTGATCACATGGATGAAAGGGTAGATCCCAAAGCCTTTAGGGCCTTGAGCTACGGACTTTACATTGTAACATCCGTTTGCGACGTGAAGGCTAATGGTCAGATTGCCAATACGGTCTTTCAGATAACCTCCCAACCACCGCGAATGGCGGTCTGCATCAACAAGCAGAATCTAACCCACGAATGTATTACAAAAAGCGGGGTGTTTGGCGTCTCGGTTCTTGAAGAGGCAACCCCCCTTCCCTTCATCGGCAGGTTTGGCTTCAAATCAGGGAGGGATTTCGACAAGATAACAGGCATTGAAACCATTGCGGGCACATCTCATTGCCCTCTAATCACAGAACACGCCATCGCTGTAATGGAGGCCAGGGTAGTGTCACAGGTGGACGCAGAAACGCATACCCTATTCATCGGGGAGGTCATCCATGCCCAGATCATCAGTCGTAAGCCGCCGCTTACCTATGCCGTTTATCACGAAAAGAAACGGGGCAAAACACCTCCAAAGGCACCGACCTACTTGGCAGACTAATTCAGCAAAGATGGCTTTGACGATTCTTCAGCTTGTCAAGTATCTTCCCATGACCAACTGCGGCGACTGCGGATACCCATGCCTGGCATTTGCCTCCCATGTGATAAAAAAAGAGAGAATCTGTTGGGCTCTGTTCTCACTTGTCGTTGAAAACCTCCAAAGACCTGGACAGGAAAATCAAGACTCAGCAGAAAAAAGGCCTTCACGTGGCCCCCGATCGCTTCAAGACCGCCAAGTCTTATTCTGGGACGAAGATAAAAAGGAGGGGTTTGAAGCTCAAGCAAAGGTCCTGTTTGATGAAACGATTTCCTGTTTTCTTGATATCGAATCCGCTGTCTTTCTGGCAGAAAAGATGGCCAGTCGGCTGATTGAAGAGGGACATAAAAAAACAAGATCACCCTCGGTTAGTCACAGCCATCGGTTTAGCCGGTGTCTGAAGCTACCTTACCCTTGACAACTCCCCCCTATTCTGATATCTGGCACTAAAAGTTTACAGTATCATTGGGCTCATTTTTCCAACCCTTCCACCAAGGGAAAGATCGTGGCGATTTACCATTTTGAATACGGTGATACGCATGTAGAACTCACCATTCCACGCAGAAGGGTTATAGGTAGCATTGAGGCGCGTAAAACCCCTCCGCTGCCGGATCTTGAAGGTACCCTCCGCCATCTCCTGTCTCATCCGACCGGATCTCCCCCTCTCCAAGAGATCGTAAAGGGTTCCGACCGGGTTACCATCCTGGCGGGAGACATGACCCGTCTCTGGGTTGGTACCGCAAAATTTCTGCCAGTCCTGCTAAACGAGCTCCAAGAAATTGGGGTCAATCCCTCCCTGGTCACGGTCTTGCTGGGCACTGGGGATCACCGGCCCCATACAGTCGATGAAAAACGCCTAATCGTAGGAGACCGGGTCTTCTTAAAATACAGGGTCGTGGACCATCGGGCGCGGGAAAAGGATGATCTTCTCTTTCTCGGCCGAACCTCCAGACAAACACCAATCTGGGTAAATCGTCTGGTCATGGAAGCCGACAAGGTCATTCTAACGGGTGGGATTGTTTATCATTTTCTCGCCGGATTCGGAGGAGGCCCCAAGGCCCTATCTATTGGAACCTCTGGGTATGAAACGATTCAAAATAATCACAAGATTGCCCTCGGGACCGCCATGGAAGGACTGAACCCAAAGGTCTGTTCCGGGATCACTTGGGGGAACCCCCTCTTTGAAGATCTGGTGGAAATCATGCGGGCAGCAAAGGCAGATTTTCTTGTGAACACGATCATTAATTACAAAAAGGAAATCGCCGCCATCGTTGCAGGAGATCCATTGGAAGCTCACCAGGAAGGGATAGAAAAGGTTCAGGCTTTTTATGGGATCGATACCAATCTCATGGGTGACATGGTCATCGCCAGTGCGATGGGGTACCCGGAAGATATCAACCTTTACCAGGTCTACAAAACCCTTGATAATGTCACGCGTGTGGTAAAACCTGGAGGAGTCATCGTCCTTTATGCCGAGTGCCGGGAAGGGATGGGCAATGAAGACTTCGCCCATATCCTGACCGAGTTTTCGGACAACAGCACCCGGTACAGCTTTCTTGAAAAACATTGCACCATTGGGGGCTTGATGGGGTTTGGGATTGCGCTCTGGGCAGAACGATACAAGATTGTACTCTATTCCTCTATGGAGCCGGAGCTCGTTAAGAAAACTGGTATGATCCCCGCATCCTCCCCAGAAAACGCTATCGAAAAGGGATCTGAACTTGCAGGAGAGTCCCCAGATATCGTTCTCATGCCCCATGGATCCGTCACCTTTCCCATCCATTCAAATCACTCTGGGAGAACCGAATGAATTACCAACCTTTTTCTGACAAGGATCTCCTATTTCTAAAAAAACTCTTAGGAGATGATCGGGTGTCCACTGGTGCATCCAACCTTGAAATACACTCCCACGATGAATCGTTTCACTCAGGGTATTACCCGGATGTGGTTGTCTGGCCCCTTACGACCGAGGAAGTTAGCACCATCGTTGCCTACGCAAACCAACACCTGATTCCTGTCACCCCGTGGGGTGTAGGGACAAGCTTGGAGGGGAATCCTCTTTGTGTGTACGGGGGGATTCTAGTCGATTTCGATCGGATGGATAAGATCTTCGCTATCCGTGCAGAGGACT
Organism: bacterium; assembly: GCA_027004185.1. Taxonomy (GTDB): domain Bacteria; phylum Desulfobacterota; class S145-22; order S145-22; family S145-22; genus S145-22. The sequence continues at coordinate 8,964 of JALTIG010000126.1, forward strand.
TTCAAGTGGATGTCCAAGCAGGTGTCAAATACCAGGATATGAATAAAATCCTAAGCCGTCATGGCCTCTTTTTTGCACCCGACCCAGGGGCCAATGCCACCATTGGCGGGATGATCGGCAATAATGCCAGTGGCGTCCGAACGGTGAAATACGGCGGTACCCGAGACAATGTCGCGAAGTTAACCGTCGTTCTTGCCAATGGGGAGGTTATCCGTCCCGGGAACCTGGCCCAAAAAAGTTCTTCAGGTTACGACCTGGTCCACCTCATCATCGGGTCAGAAGGAACCCTTGGCATCGTCACAGAGGCCTCTCTGCGCCTCGCCGGGATCCCGGAGCGCTTTAGTGCCGCCGTGGCTACCTTTCCAACTATCCGTCAGGCGACCCAAGCAGTATACGACATCATGGGATCTGGCTTGGGTCCCGCTGCCCTTGAGCTACTGGACGTCTCTACCGTGAAGGTGATTAATACAGAAGCTAATGCAGGGCTTGAAGAGGACCCAACCCTTTTCATGGAATTCACGGGAACCAGCGATGTCGCCCTTGGAGAAGATGTCAAGCTGGCAGAGACAATCTGCAAGGAGAACGGCAACACAGGGTTTCAGTCAGGTGTGGGACGGGAGGCACGGAACCGCCTGTGGGAAAATCGCCACAAGGCATACGAATACATCAAGCGGAACAACCCTGGCCTGGATTTCATGATCTTGGACACGGCTGTTCCTCTCTCCCGGTACACGGAAATGGTCACGTTTGCCGTAGAAACCATCCAAAAATACGGAATAAAGGGGTATGCCTTTGGACATGCGGGAGACGGAAACCTTCACCTTGTCCTCGCCGGAGACTTCCAGGATGAAGACTTTTGTAGGAAACGAGACGACGCGAATTTTGAGATCGTCTCCCAAGCCATTTCCATGGGGGGAACGGCTACAGGAGAACACGGGATTGGCATCGGGAAAAAGAAATTCATGCCGATGGAACACGGAAAAAGCCTTGAACTCATGAAGCAAATCAAAAAGATGATGGATCCAAACGGAATCCTGAACCCTGGGAAAATGGTAGATCCATCCTAAAAGAAATGTCATGGCACTCATCGAAGAACCTCGGATAGAAAAGAAGGATATTCTCCTCCTAAAGAATGACCGTTTCAAGGCTGAAAATGTCTGTATTGTGACAGGCGCGGCCAGCGGCATCGGTCGGGCAACTGCGGTGGCCGCAGCGGTGAACGGATTGACAGTTGCAGCATTGGACGTCAATGAAACAAGGGGAGAAGAAACCTGCCGAATCACCAAGGCGTTTGGTGGAAAGATCTATTTCATTAGAACAGACCTGACCCGGGATGCGGATATTGAACAGGCTGTCAAGGAAGCCTCAAAAATCGGATCAATCAAATTCCTTGCCAACATCGCAGGGATTCAGCACATCGATTCTATAGAGAACTTCCCCATGGGAACGTACGATCTTATGCAACGAATCATGTTGCGGGCCCCCTTTTATCTCTCAAAACTAACGATTCCCTACATGAGGAAAAGCGGGGACGGTACAGGTGCTGTTGTTGGAAACATGGCATCTGCCCACGCCCACATCCGCACAAAAAATAAACCGGTTTATAACATCACAAAATTTGGCCTCAGGGCATTGGCACAATCCATCTCCTCCGAAGGTGAGGGGGAAATCCGTGGATTT
>JALTIG010000127.1 GCA_027004185.1 bacterium
CCTGGAGGAGTATCGTGCCTACATGTGGATCGCACACGGGCGGTTTCCGACCAATACCCCTGGCTGGTGGGGCGGAGCCCATCCCTTTACCATCTTGGACTGGGCCATTGTCCATAACGGTGAAATCTCTTCTTACGGGATAAACAAACGATACGTGGAGATGTTTGGGTATCAGTGCACCATGAAAACGGATACGGAGGTAATGGCATACCTCTTTGATCTCCTACTGCGAAGACACAAACTGCCTGTTAAGGCCGCTTGCGCCGTACTGGCACCGCCCTTCTGGGACCAGATTGAACACATGCCGGAAGAGGAACGAACCTTTTACACCACACTTCGGATGGTCTATGGCAGCGCCATGGCGAATGGTCCATTCGCCATTATCCTGGGAAGCCGGAATATGATGTTGGCCCTGAACGATCGTCTCAAGTTGCGGCCCTTGGTCGCGGCCCGGAAAGGAGTGGTGGTGTATGTATCGAGCGAGGAATCGGGGATTCGGGAAATCTGTCCCCAGCCTGACATTGTTTGGATGCCCCGAACGGGAGAACCAGTCATTGCACGGCTCAAGGGAGGCGTTTCATGAGATTCAGTTATCTTGAGCCGGAATTTCTCGTGGAGCGCGATATGGAGCGCTGCATCCGGTGCCAGGTCTGCGTGCGGCAGTGTGCCTTCAATGTGCATACCTACGATGCGGAATCGGATGTTGTTTCATCGGACTCCAACAAGTGTGTAGGATGCCTCCGTTGTGTCACCTTCTGCCCTACGGATGCCTTGATTGTTCGACAGAATCCCACAACCTTTAAGGAGAACGCCAACTGGACGGGGCGTGTTATCAAGAACATCTACAAGCAGGCGGAGACCGGCGGGGTCCTTTTAACCGGCATGGGAAACGACCGTCCATATCCCATCTACTGGGACCACATCGTTTTGAATGCCAGCCAGGTGACCAATCCTTCCATCGACCCCTTAAGGGAGCCGATGGAATTGAAAACCTACCTGGGGCGCAAACCAGAGAGTCTGGATATATCGGAAAAGGATGGGAAACTGACCCTGAACACGAAGCTCGCACCACAACTCGAAGTGCGGCTTCCGGTTCTCTTTTCGGCACTTTCCTATGGGGCCATCAGCTTTAATGCAAGTAAGGCCCTCGCCAGTGCTGCATATGAGTTTGGAACGTATTACAATACTGGGGAGGGAGGACTGCATCGCGATCTCTACCGGTATGGAGAGCGAACAATTGTTCAATGCGCCTCAGGTAGGTTCGGGGTTCATAAGGATTACCTCCAGGCCGGGGCGGCAATCGAAATCAAGATAGGTCAGGGGGCAAAGCCCGGGATCGGTGGGCATCTTCCCGGAGAGAAGGTTAGCCGGGAGGTTTCCATGACTCGGATGATCCCTGAGGGAACGGATGCCTTGTCTCCAGCTCCCCATCACGATATCTATTCCATCGAGGATCTTCGCCAGCTCATCTTCGCTCTGAAAGAGGCCACCCGTTACGAGAAGCCGGTTTCTGTGAAGATTGCGGCGGTTCACAACTCGGCGGCCATCGCCAGTGGGATGGTGCGCGCGGGAGCTGATATCATCGCTCTGGATGGGATCCGGGGTGGTACGGGGGCCGCTCCCACAACGATCCGAGACAATGTGGGGATTCCCATCGAGCTTGCTATCGCCTCTGTGGATCAGCGTCTTCGGGAAGAAGGGATTCGGCAGCAGGTTTCTATCCTCGCAGCGGGAGGGTTTCGAAGCAGTTCAGACGTCGTGAAGGCAATCGCCCTCGGCGCCGATGCTGTGTACATCGGAACCGCGGCATTGGTGGCAATGGGCTGCCATCTCTGTCAGATCTGCTACACGGGAAAATGCAACTGGGGGATCGCTACCCAGGATCCCTACTTGGAGAAGCGCCTCAACCCAGAGATTGCCAAGGAAAGGCTCATGAATCTTCTACGTGCCTGGGAGCATGAAATCAAAGAGATGCTGGGAGGTATGGGAATCAATTCCATCGAAAGCCTGAGGGGGAACCGCCTGCACCTTCGAGGTGTGGGACTGACGGATAGTGAACTTGAAATTCTGGGCATCTTGCCCGCGGGGAGATAAGAAAACCGGATGAAACGCGTCTATGCAAACGAGGCAGTATGTGCAGGGTGTCGACTCTGTGAGATCTGGTGTGTTGTTGCGCATTCACGATCGAAAGATATTATCAAGGCCTTCAACGAGGAATTCCCACAGCCTCTTCCTCGGGTCAAGGTAGAGGAATTCGGTCCCTTTTCTTTCGCACTCCAGTGCCGACATTGTATAGAACCCCCCTGTATCGATGCGTGCATGACGGGGGCCATGCATCGGGATACACCAGATGGACCGGTGTTGCATGATCCTGACAAATGCGTAGGGTGCTGGATGTGCATCATGGTGTGCCCGTACGGAGCGATTACCCGGGATGAAACCATTAAAAAGATAGCGAGCAAGTGTGATCTCTGCCAGGACGAGGATGAACCTTCCTGTGTGGCGCATTGTCCTAATGAGGCGCTCGTATTCGAGGATCGAGGGGAATGAGGTACGTTATCATCGGAAATTCAGCGGCAGCCATCGGCGGCGTGGAAGGGATCCGGAGGGTTGATCCTGAAGGAGAGATAACGTTGATCTCAAGAGAGCCGTATCCCGCCTATTCCCGTCCTTTGATCTCTTACTTCTTGTCAGGCCAGGTAGATGCCCGGCACATGGGGTATCGTCCCTCAAGTTTTTACAGGGATTACAGGGTGACGACCCGGTTGGGAAAAGAGGCCGAGACCGTGGATACAGAGAAATCGGAGGTTGTATTGACGGATGGTGAGCGGATCACCTATGATCGCCTCCTGATTGCGGTGGGTGGCGTGCCCTTTGTTCCTCCCATCAAAGGTGTAAAGACCAGAGGGGTAACCACTTTTACTACCTATGATGATGCCAAAGAGCTAAAGAAACAGGTGCGTACCCTAAAAAAGGTTGTGATCCTGGGAGGTGGGCTGATCGGCATTAAGGCCATGGAGGGATTGCAGGCGCATGGTGTCAGGATTACTATTGTCGAGTTGATGGATCGTATCTTGGGGCTGGTGTTGGACAAGACGGCGTCAGATATCCTGGAAAAGGAGCTCCAACGGGAGGGGATTCAACTCGAGAAGGGAACAACCCTCCGTGAAATCGTTCCGGATGCTGAGGGAAAAGTGGCGGGAGTTGTGCTAAAGGATGGTCGAAGTCTTGAGGCGGATCATGTCATTATCGCCATCGGGGTGCGTCCCAATCTGAAGGTTGTGGAGGGGACGTCCATCGCGACCAATCGGGGGATTTTGGTGGATGAAGCCATGCGGACAAATGTCTCGAATGTTTTTGCTGCCGGTGATGTAGCGGAGGCGGACGATCTCCTGCATGGAGAGAAGCGGGTTATCCCTATTTTGCCGAATGCCTATCGACAAGGAAGGATTGCAGGGCTTTCCATGGCGGGAAGGGAGACCATCTATCTGGGAGGGTTGGTAATGAATTCCGTGGAGGTGGGGGGGATTCCCGCCATTTCGGCCGGTATCATGAACCCACCAGAGGGAGAAGGCTT
>JALTIG010000128.1 GCA_027004185.1 bacterium
TGGACTTACTATCGACAATTTTCATAAAGGTCTCTGAGATTGGGAGGATGTCCTCCCATGAATATTCATAGCTGATTTGTGGAGCAATCCGATTCAGCACCTCTGTTACATTATAAAAGGACAGATCAGACCAAAACCTTTCCTTATGGGAAAAGGATAGAAACGCATCAACCACCCCTGGCGCAAATAACCTGTTTTTATTTCTCCTAACAAACTGCTCAATGTCCTTTCTTTTTGTACTTTCAAGTTGCGGTAAATCGAAGGTAACATCTATGCTATCCGCTAAGTGAATAATCTGAGAGAGTAAGGGGATATCCTCTCCTGAAATTTTAAAAGGTCCTGTGCCGTTGTACTCTTCATGATGATATAAGATTATATGCTCTCTTCTTTTATATAGCGGGATAAATTTGAGATTTTCCTCTCCTTCGATGCAATGCTCCGGTAACGATTCCATTAAATCCCGCCTCTTTAATTTCAATCCAGCTAAGGTAAGTCCATTATCATGCAGTAAGGATAACACATAAAGGTCTTTAAGCTCCTCATCGGAAAGACTCATAGCTTTACCAATATTTAGTGATATATAGGCTACCCTTCTCGAATGGTTTAAGGTGGTTTCTAAATAATCCATTTCTGCAAAATCGAGCGCCAAAGAAAAGGCTTCCAAGCATTTTGACATATTGAAATTCATTTTTTGACTCCAGTACTTCGCACCCTGCAGGAGCTTAGCGGGGTCCTCCTCTGGGAAGATTTCTGCTCGAGCGTTTTATCCACCCTAACATCAGGGGAATAGGATCTGGATCATCCCATTTTTTCTTCCACCCGTCACGCCTCACCAGTTTTTTTCAGTCCTATGCTTTTCCCTTTTTGACCTTCGCCTTTTGCCGTTAGCTGTTTGCCTTTTACTGTTCACAGATCACTGTTTACAGTTTACTCTCTCGCTCCCACGCAATCTCCTTACTTCACGTTTGAACTTCGAACATAGAACTTTATCTTTATCGCGTTTCCCTCGGTTCCATAACGGCGATGATCTTGTCGGCAAGCGTTTCGTTAGCCGGTAGGGTGACCTGCTCCTTTGTGCGCATGTTGCGTAAAATAATCTCTTCTCGCCGAAGTTCCTCTTCCCCAATGATGGCCGTGAATTTTGCATTCAGGCGGTTGGCCAGTTTCATCTGTGCCTTGAGGCTTTTGGGTTCGTAGGAGAACTCACAGACTTTCCCTATTTTTCGTATCTTTGCAGCAAGGGTGATGCCAAAGCGTCGTGCCCTTCCTCCCAGCGTGGCGATAAAAAGGTCACAAGGCCACGGGGGGGATTCTTTTTCCATCTCCTTGAGGATCATGACGAGACGTTCCATCCCCATGGCATAACCGATCCCAGGGATGTCGGGTCCCCCTAACTGTTTCACAAGCCCATCATAACGTCCTCCACCAGCCACGGCGTTCTGAGCGCCGAGGTTTTCCGAGACCGCTTCAAAGGTCGTCTGCACATAGTAATCCAGGCCCCGCACCATCATAGGGTTGAGTCGCGTGGGGATTTTCAGCTCCGTGAGGTAGCCCTGCACCGCTTCAAAGTGTGTCTTGCAGGTTTCGCACAGAAATTCCTGAATGTTAGGGGCCTTCATCGCCAGTTCATGACAGGTTTCTACCTTGCAGTCCAGGATCCTCAGAGGGTTTCTTACAAGGCGGCTTCTGCAATCAGGACACAGCGCCGCCTGTTTGTCGGAGAAGTACTCCTTCAGTACCTTCTGGTAGCCGGGACGGCAATTTGGGCATCCCAGGCTGTTAAGCTCTATCGCGACTCCAGGGACCTGAAGTCTTGTCAGAAAGTCGTAGAGGGAGGCAATGATCTCAGCATCTAAGGAAGGGTCATCGCTTCCAAATGCCTCCACGTCTATCTGGTAAAACTGGCGATACCTCCCTTTTTGGGGGCGTTCATATCGGAACATGGGCCCCCAAAAGTAAAACTTTTCGATCTTTCCTGAGGCGTACAAATGGTGCTGGACGTAAGCGCGAACGATGGAAGCGGTGGCTTCGGGTCTTAGGGTCAGAGATTGACCGCTCTTGTCTTCAAAGGTATACATCTCTTTTTCTACGATATCTGTGGTTTCTCCGATACCCCTCTGAAACAGGCAGGTCTCCTCGACCACTGGGATGAGAATCTCGCGAAATCCATAAGATTCAAACACCCGCTCCATAACATGACGGATGCGCTTCCACTTAATAGACTCCTCTGGAAGGATGTCATTCATGCCTCGTATCGACCGTATTTCCATAACCTTTAGACCCTCTCTTTTTGGCTCTTATAGCACACTCAATCGCGACGAAAAATATCTCTCTTGATATTTGAGATCAGGAAAACGAAAGGGAAAATGAAAATTTGTTCAGGCAGTGGGTGGATCGGGTGTGGGGCACTATGAGGAAACTATCTGGTGGCGTGCTTGTTTATATTCCCTGATCAGACGGGATTTGGGAATCCCTGTCTCGATAAAATCCCAGGGCAGAATTTCACTTGTATCAATAGATCGATACGCATAGAAATCTGGGTTCAGGGGGGATTCTTTGAAGCTTTTGGGCCAGTTGCCCCCGTTCTCATGGACCCGTTTCAGAAGGGTTGCCACACGTCGATCCCCCTTGGATAATACGGCCTGGATGTAGCTCCATTTCGGGAGATCAGAGATGACGTGGACATTGGGTTCCTTTGAAAGGGTCTTCTTCAACCAGGCAAGACGGAGTTTGATCTCGGATAGCGCGAGGAGAGGAAACCATTGGAAAGGGGTACCAGGTTTTGGGACGAAAGGGCTGATGCTTACGATGATTTTTCCTAATCGTCGGGTGGTGTGACGGTGTGCGAGAATCGTATGGCGGATTTTACGGATGAGGCCGAGAATTGCGTGGATATCTTCCATCGTTTCACCGGGAAGCCCAATCATGAAATAGAGCTTGATGTTTAGAATATCGTGTCGGGCCAAGATATCAATGGCTTCCAGTATCTGGGCCTCGGAAATATCCTTTTTAATGAGGTTCCGAAGAAACTGTGATCCTGCTTCAGGAGCCATCGTCACGGTCTTTTGTCCGGATTTTTTTAGGATTTTGGCCAATTCGTCTGTGATACGGTCGATCCTGAGAGAAGAAAACGAAAGACGGTATCCCATCGAGACAATCTCCTGGCTCAGGGGGATGAGGTTCGGATGGTCCGAAACCCCGGTACCGAGAAGGCCAATGCATTCTCCTTCAGGACGGACTTCTCGTAGGAATGCCAGCAGGGTTTCAAGGGTACGGTTTCGAAAGGGAAGGCAAACGTACCCAGCGGCACAGAATCGGCATCCCCTCGGACACCCCCGGTTGATTTCGACAATGGTCATGTTGGAGAATTCGCTGGCCTCTTTGGGGAAAGTGTAGAAGGTGATGAATCGGTTGATATCAAGTTCCACAGCCTTTTGGACCGTTTTGGGTGCTGGGGGAAGGTTCCTGCGGCTCAGGATGCCCCCCTGATGGGAGTCGTAATCTACCTCATAGAACCCTGGGATGTAAATCCCTTTGAGATCCGCAAACGGTGTTAGGTCCCTTTGCCGGATGGCATCGGCATGATTTATATAGGCATCCATAAAGGTATCGACGAGGGTTTCCCCCTCTCCGATCAGAAAGAGATCGATAAAAGGGGCGATAGGCTCCGGATTGATAAAAGAGGTAATCCCCCCCGCGATCACCAGGGGATGGTCCGGGGTTCGTTGCTCTGATTCAAGGGGGAGACCTGCCTGGTGAAGAAGGAAGAGGATGTTAATAAAATCGTTTTCAAAAGGGATGGAAAAGGCAAGGATGTCGAAGGTGTTAAGAGGGGTTTTTGTTTCCCAACTTCGGGGCTGGCGGGAAGGAGGGGACCCGACCGCCTGTTTGTCGGAAAATTCTAAGAATACCCGTTCACATACAACATCCCTTCGCCCATTCAGTCGTTGGTGAAGGGTCTGAAACCCTAGATTGGCCATCCCAACGGAGGGTAGATTGGGATAGATCAATGCCACGGATGCCTTGCCTTTCCACGATTTCCCTTTTGCGCCCATACACCTTGTTTAGTCTGCCTGCTTTCTTAAAAAGGCTGGGACATCGTATTCATCGTGGTTTAGATCATCTACTACCCCAACCTTGGTGTATGTGATATTGTCATATTCGGGGAGCTTGCGAGGCTTGAAGAAGGATTTTTTCCCCTTCTTTTCACTTTTTTCTAACGTTTCGTCAATCAGTTTTCGTGTGAGCGGGGTCACATTTTCACTGATTTCAGGTGTGGTTTCCACCTCATCATGGGTCCCAAAACCTGTTGCGATAACCGTGACCCTGACATTGTCACCGAGAGATTCATCTACCACCGCCCCAAAGATGATATTGGCATCTTCATGAGCGGCATTCCGAATGAGGGATGAAGCTTCATGAATCTCATTTAGGGTCATGGAACGGTTTCCGGATATGTTGATTAGGATGCCCCGCGCCCCTTCGATGGTAAGATCCTCCAGGAGTGGGTTGGAAATGGCCATTTGAGCAGCGTTACTGGCCCTGTTTTCACCTGAGGCAACACCGGTTCCCATCAAGGCCATCCCCATTTCAGACATAATGGTACGGACGTCGGCAAAATCAAGGTTAATGAGCCCTCGGACGAGGATCAGGTCCGAGATGCCTTTCGCAGCTTGTAGGAGGATTTCATCAGCCACCTTGAAGGCATCCATAAAAGAGATATTTTTGCCTGTTACGGAAAGGAGCCGCTGGTTGGGTATAGCAATGAGGGTATCAGCAATTCGTTTGAGATGGCTGATACCGGATTCTGCCTGTTCCATGCGACGTTTCCCCTCAAACTCGAAGGGTTTGGTAACAATGGCCACCGTTAGGGCACCAATTTCCTTCGCAATCTTCGCGATGATCGGTGCTCCGCCTGTTCCTGTCCCTCCCCCCATGCCAGCTGTGACGAAAATCATGTCCGCTCCCATGAGGGCGCTCTTAATGGTGTCCACGTCTTCCAGGGCGGCCTCCTCCCCCACCTTGGGATTTGCACCCGCGCCAAGCCCCTTGGTGAGTTTCGCGCCCAGCTGAATCTTGAGGGGAGCCTTTGAGGCACTTAGGGCCTGCGCATCTGTATTGGCTGCGATGAAGTCAACCCCCTCGAGGTTGGCTTCGATCATATTATCGATGGCGTTGCACCCCCCACCGCCGACACCGATAATCTTGACCTTTGCTGAAAAGCTCCGTTCTTCTTCAAAATCAATCATTATTCCCTCCTTTTTTTAGTTAATGGTTCTGGGAATCGACTTTGTGCCTTTCCCTTTGTGTCATTAAAAATATTCACCCAGCCACTCTCTCATCCTGATCAGCACCTTTTTGAAGATATTGTAGTCCTGGGCCTTGAAGCGGGTTTGGTGAAGGTTTTTACTACCATACAGGGCCAATCCTACCGCCGTAGCATACACGGGGGAGGAGACGAGATCCGTCATCCCTCCAACCCACCGGGGAATACCGAGACGGACAGGCATTCCAAAAATCCTTTCTGCCAGTTCGACCGTGCCAGGCATCATGCTGCCTCCACCCGTCAAGACAATCCCCGCCCCAAGCATGTCGGCCAGACCCGAATCGTTGAGATTTTGGTTGACGAGTTCGAAAATCTCTTCCATTCGGGGTTCGATGATTTCTGCCAGGGTCTTACGGGAAAGGATGCGAGGTTTTCTTCCCCCCACGCTTGGTACTTCGATAGTTTCGTCCTTGCGAATCATGGAGGAAAGGGTACAGCCGTATTTTATCTTTAGGCGCTCAGCCTCCTGCCTGGGAGTTCTCAACCCGATCGAGATGTCGTGGGTAACATGATTCCCCGCGATGGCAAGAACATAGGTATGTTGGATCGTCCCCCCCACAAAGAGGGCGAGGTCCGTGGTTCCACCCCCGATATCGAGGAGAGCAACCCCGATTTCCCGTTCATCCGAATCCAGAACAGCCTCACTTGCGCCAAGCTGTTCCAGGATGATGTCGTTAACGTCCAGCCCCGCCTTGTTGGCGCATTTGATGATGTTCTGTGCGGAGGTGACGGCTCCGGTGATGATATGGACCTTTCCTTCAAGACGCACACCGGCCATTCCCACCGGATCCCGAATGCCTGTTTGATCGTCCACGATGAATTCCTGCGGGATCACGTGAATAACCTCACGGTCCAAAGGGATAGCAATAGCGCTGGCCGTTTCAATCACCCTTTGGACATCTCTCGGTGTAATCTCGCTTGATTTGACTGCTATGATTCCACGGCTATTGACCCCTCTGATGTGCCCTCCGGCCACGCCAGCGTAGACAGATGTGATCTCACATTCCGCCATGAGCTCAGCTTCTTCGATGGTCCTTTTAATGGATTCAACGGTGGCATCAATGTTCACTACTACGCCTTTTCGAAGCCCCTTAGATGGATGGGTACCCAACCCGATGATATTCAACTGGTTGTCGAGGATATTCCCGACCACGGCGCAGATTTTCGTAGTTCCAATATCGAGGCCTACAACGAGATTGTCAAACCTTTTCACGCTCTTCCTCCAGAAGGAGACTTTTGTAACATTGGCAGTTTGTATCTAACCACGACGCGATCAGGGTACCTGCAATCGATTGCCCTTGTTGGGATTTCCCGTTGTCTCAGATAGTGGTAAACGGACAGGAATCGTTTTAAACGACGTGGGAGGTTCTTAAGCCCAAGTTTGACGGGTATGGCATCGTTCAGGGTGATGAGGGTGACCCCATGTGCGAGATCGAGATGGATCTCAGAGATGAGCTGGCGAGTTTTTACGGTGATCAAGGGGAGACTTTCCATAATAAGGGGCCGAAAGGCTGGGATCTGGTCGTATCTTTTTATGCCGGTAAAGATGGGGAAATCGCATCCGATCTCCTTGTTTATCTTATCGAAGATTACACCATCCCGGTCCAGATAGTAGAGCTTATCGATCATGATGAGGGCCACGGGGACCCGTTCCTCTATGTGAATGGCAAGGGTGCTGGGGAGACGCCGTCGTATCACTGCGCTTTTGATCCACGGGTGCTCAGTGATTTTGTGACTGAGACGCGTAATGTCGAGCTTGAGAAGGTTCGGTTTTTGTCTTAAGCCCGCGTAATAGATTAGCTCAGACCTTGAGAGGAGATGGTTCCCGCTGATCAACACGTTTTTAACCTGAAAAAAGGGGGAGGTTTCGAGATGTCGGTAGAACCGGTTACCTATGTAAAGCATAAAGGTTACAACAAGAAGGCTGAAAAAAATCCATGTCATCCGCTGGAGGATACGAAAGGTAACTTTGAAACGGGAAAGGCTCTCTTCCTTTTTCTTTTTCATGCCATGCCTCTGTACGAAGCAATTTTTAGGGATGCAGAGTTAAGGATAGCCTCTGCAAGATCCCCGAAGTCCATCCCCATGGCTGCCGCTGCCTTGGGAACCAGACTGGTTGGCGTCATTCCCGGGATGGTGTTGACCTCAAGGATCATAGGATCCCCATTGTGTGAAAGGATCATATCCACCCGTGCACATCCTTCACATCCGAGGGTTTGGTAGGCACTAACGGCCAGCTCTTTAAGGGACCTTTCTATAGCGCCGTTCAGGGGTGCTGGGACGTGATAAAGGGTTTTCCCCGGGGTATATTTCGCGTTGTAGTCGTAAAATCCCTCTCTCGGCTCGATATAAATGAGGGGGAGAGGTTGGCCGTTCAGAATTGAAGCGGTTATCTCCCTGCCGGGGATAAAATCCTCTGCCAGGACCTGACGGTCGTAGGCAAACGCAGTATTCAATGCCTGAGACCACATATCTTCTGAATGGACAATGGTGACGCCGAGGGTGGAGCCTTCCGTGGCTGGTTTTACAACGAGCGGCAGCGGACGTGGCGGTCTGGATGTTTGGATCTCTAAGGCTCTGAACCCCGGAGTGGGCAATCCGGCCTCCCGGAAAAGGCGTTTAGAGATTATCTTGTCCATGGCAACGGCGCTTGCCTTGACCCCTGAACCGGTGTAGGGGATCCGAAGGATTTCGAGAAGGCCTTGGATGGTTCCATCTTCACCCCATCGGCCATGCAGGGCAACAAAGGCTGCCTCGATGCCCCTTTTTATGAGCTGCGTGCCGATATCCTTGGAAACATCAAGCGTCGTGATATCATATCCCCGATCGGTCAAGGCATGGGCTATGGCGTTTCCCGTCTTGAGAGAGATTTCACGTTCTTTTGACATCCCTCCCATTAGAACCGCTATTTTCGCCTTGGTAAAACGCTTAGTTCCTTGCAATGGTGACCTCCAGCTCAAGGGTTACCCCAGTTTTTTTCAGAACCTCCTGACGGACCGTGGTAATGAGGTTTATGACCTCGCTTGCCGTGGCGTGTCCCAGGTTGAGGATGATATTTGCATGATCCGGTGAGATCTGAGCGTCTCCGAGTCGATACCCTTTAAGACCACTGGCTTCGATAAGGCGACCCGCGGCGTCTCCAGGGGGGTTTTTAAAGATGGAGCCTGCATTGGGGTAGTGTTGCCAGGCTTGGCCGCTTCGTTTGCTCTGGAATTCCTTGAGCCTTTCACGAATTTCATCCTTTTGTGTGGGAGTAAGCCGGAATGTGGCCTTTAGTACAATAGCTCCTTCTGGAAGCCGCATATCCCGATACACAGGGTGGAGATGATCCCTTGTCAAGTTTCTCGTAGTTCCTTCAGGGGTCAGGTATGTCACGGAGGTCAGGATATCAGAGATAGAAGCACCCGGGATTCCCGCATTCATTCGAACAGCTCCGCCAATAGTGGCCGGGATGCCAATAAAGGGTTCCAGGCCGGACAGACCTTCCCGGAAGGCAAAGGTAAGAAGCTTCGAGAGGGTGCATCCAGCCCCTGCCTGAACATCAAGAGCATGGTGTTTCCTCCTTATGATCCGAATCATTTCGAATTCGCCCTTCAACTGGATCACTAGTCCTGAAAAGCCTTCATCTGGAATAATGAGATTCGCACCTTTCCCGATAAGAAGGAGGGGGGTCCGGGTATCTTTAAGGATGGTATGAACTCGTTTTAATTCTTCAAAGGTGGTGACGGTCAAAAATCCCCGGGCGGGTCCCCCTACCTTTAAGGTCGTTAGTGAAGAGAGGGGATATCCCTCAACCAAGGCATTGCCAAAATCTTGTTTCAACTGTTTCATCCAGTCTGCCTTCATGACTTCTCTTTAAGAATTTCTGCTAGGCTGTCCCCTGTTTTCCAGATGTCCCCGGCGCCCAGTGTGATCACCATGTCACCCGGCTTTACAATATCGGTGAGCGCGGGAGCGATCTCCTCCTTGTCCGGAATGTAGGTGACATCCCGGTGACCATGGCGAAGGATCCCCTCATAAAGGTGCTTGGCGTGTACACCCTCGATGGGGGATTCTCCAGCCGGATAGATATCGGTGACAATGAGCTTATCGGCAAGGTAGAAACAGCGGTAAAAGTCATCGGCCAGATCCCGAACGCGTGTGAAACGATGAGGCTGGAAGATGGCGATAACGCGGCGTTCCCAACCACTTTTTGCTGCCTGTAGGGTGGCCTCGATCTCCCTGGGATGGTGGCCGTAATCATCGATGATGAGAATGTCACCTACCTGGTGTCGAAGCTGAAATCGACGCTGAACCCCTTCAAAGGCCTGAAGGGCAGCCTTGACCTCGCTAAGAGGAAGAGCCAATTCCTGAGCGGTGGCAATGGTTGCAAGGGCGTTCAAGGCATTGTGTTGTCCAGGCATACGTACACGGATTTTGCCGGCAGGGGTATGCTGGATCGTAAGATCGAAGATGGTGTCGAAACCTTCCTGCCTGATGCTGGATGCCTGGAAGTTTGCTTGGGGTGAAAGCCCGTATGTTACGATTCGCTTTTGAATATCTGGGAGGATTCTTTGGATCTCCGGATGATCGAGGCAGACAATAGCAGCTCCATAAAAAGGGACCTTGTTGGCGAAATCGATAAAGGCCTGCCGCAGGTTATCCATGGTTTTAAAATGCTCCATGTGCTCAGCGTCGATATTTGTAATGATAGCGAGAACTGGATTGAGCTTCAGGAAAGAGCCGTCGCTTTCATCTGCCTCTGCCACAAGGTATTCTCCTTCGCCTAACCGGGCATTGCTCCCAATGCTATTGAGCTTTCCCCCTATGACGATCGTTGGATCCAGGCCCCCTTTACTCAGCACGGTGGCGATCAGGGAGGTCGTTGTTGTCTTTCCGTGACTTCCGGCAACAGCGATCCCCTGTTTCATCCTCATCAGTTCTGCCAGCATCTCTGCACGTGGAATCACCGGGATTTGCAAGGTTTTAGCTGCGCGGATCTCTGGATTATTAGGGTGAACGGCAGAGGACATGACAACGACGTTAGCCCCTTGAACATGGTCAGGGTGATGCCCGTAATAGATGGTGCAACCCAGTTTTGCCAGCCGGCGGGTCGTATCGGATTCCCGGAGGTCGGAGCCTGAGACTTTATATCCCTGGTTGTAGAGGAGTTCAGCGATACCACTCATGCCGATGCCCCCAATACCGACGAAATGGATTTTGTAGAATTTT
>JALTIG010000129.1 GCA_027004185.1 bacterium
GCAAGCCTCAAAAGGTGGTCCGTAAAGCCGAATTCACGATAGAAGGAGGGGGTGGAGGAATCCGATGTCAGCATCAACCTATTTGTCAATACCCTGTTTTCCGTTATGATTTTCAAAAGCTCCTTTAAATCCCTTCGCAAGGAACTCTCACGCAGCATAACGTAAAAACCAAGCCTCAGGCGATCCAGTGCCTCTTCCGCAGTGGTCGCCTCATGGCAAGAATCGATCCCTTCCCTGGCCAAGGCCACAAGCTGCTCAAATCTGGCACCTGCCGTATGGCCATCGACCCTTTTCCTAAGATGTTTTGCTAGCGCTATCTTCTTCACGATATCCGGATTTCCCTCGATAATGGCTGGCCATCTCGTAATCTCTCCCAGGGATTGCACATGAGGATTTTCAAGAAGCCTTTTAAGATTCTTCACTGAAAAGAGTACCTCTTCACCAACCATGGGTGTCTGGGGGACGGCCCGGCAAAACCAGTAATATTTAATCGGCATTTTTGAAAAGGCTTCCATCATGCCTTCAAAAACCTCCACCCCCTTTAGCATGTAAAAGATAAGGTTATCGCAGAAGAGCGTGGTGGTTCCCAAGCGGCAGGCCTCCTCACCAATGGTGACCGGATTATAGAGAAACCAAGGATGAAAGTGGGGTTCCACATAACCTGGAACCAGAACTTTACCAGTTACATCCAGGACGACAGCCCCCATGGGTTTCTCCCCGGAGGGAGTCACGGCCCAGATCCTGTCCCCGCGGGTAACTACATTCATCTCCAGGATTTCACCGGAATATACATTCAAAACGGTGCCACCCTTCAAAAAGAGCACCTTGTGACTATCTAAAGGCTTCTTGGAGAGATCATCCATGATAAGTGTACCTTTATGGACAGGAAGAAAGGATTATCCAACATTAAGACAGCTCCTTACCCATTCATCTGTTCGGCGGCCTTGGTTAGCATGGATTTAAACCGGTCCAGGGTGACAGTGTAAGGCTGAATCGGCAGCCCCATCCAGTCAGAGTAATCCAGGAACTCTTCGGGTTTTTCTTCCATGTACTTCTCTGTGAAGCCGATGGCATCCAGAACGATGGCACCACCTGTATGGCGACCGAAATTCTCGTTTGCCTCGGCCTTGTCCATCCCTTTGAAAACCTGGTTGCGATACTTGATCCAGCCAGGGGTCATCCACCAGACGCTTTCACCTCCAGCCACCTCTTGGGCAATCCGGTTGCGTTCCTCCTCGCTGGCAATCATATCCATGCAGTGGGTGGCTTCGATTCGGACAACATTTGGCTGGAGCTCCAAGATGAGAGTTTTCATGGTCCGGGTGGGATCTTTGGTGTTGACGTAACAGAATTTTCCTCCGTAAACGACAATGACCTTCTCCGCCGTCTCCTTTGCCTTTTTGACCTGATCAAAAAGCTGCCGTTCCAGCTCGAAAGGATTCTGGTGTAACCCAGGTGTTGTGTAGAGGATATGTTCTGTGTCGAGAAACCCTTCATCCTGTAGGGCTCGCAGTTCCAGGCTCATTACCCCACAGGAGACGATTGCAATGTCTGCGAAAGATGCCATAATAATCCCCCCTTCAGAATCATGGTGTTATGTTCTTGAGTTCATTATGATCACCCGAGCTGTGATGTCAAGCATTATCTAAACATATAGTGATGCAACAAGAGGGGAGTTATGATATCTGCATTTGGTGAGATAAAAAGGCTATGCATAGGAATGAGATTTTTTCTGAGATGGGAGTTCTATTTAATGGGATTAAACTTTTGTTTAATAACCTATGTGCTTATTCAATGACCAGGTTTGGTTTCTATGCTGCTACCCTGAGTTTCCTGGAGAAATCACCACCGCTTAAGGCGTATGTATGTTTCCCCTGACAAAAGTAGATAGGTATGTTATGGAATCGCTAAGTTATTGATGAGGTGGAAAACGGGGCACTCTGGAAGCCAAAGGCAGCATAGCCTGGCCCCCACCTATGTACTGAAGAGGGAGACATAAAGATTTGATAGCAGGCATTCCCCACATGGGCGAATTTGTAGCTTTGGCCACAGCGGGGTGTTGGACATTGACCGCTCTCTGCTTCGAGGTGGCCAGCCGGCGGATCGGTTCTCTGACCGTGAACCTGATTCGCCTGATGCTTGCTGCTGCTTTTATTTCCATCTACTGCTGGATTGTACGCGGGCACTGGTTTCCCATGGACGCCTCTCCACATAACTGGCTTTGGCTGCTTCTCTCTGGTGTAGTTGGCATCTTTATAGGAGACACGTGCCTGTTTCAGGCCTTCGTCCAGATCGGTGCCAGAAGGACTATGTTGGTGATGTCACTTGCCCCTCCTCTCACGGCCATCGAGGGATGGATCGTCATGGGAGAGATCCTTACCGCCCTTGACTGGATCGGCATGGTCCTGACCATTGCCGGCGTAGCCTGGGTCGTCCTGGAGAAGGAACCGAAGGGAGAAACGAATGCCTCGAAGGTGCACCCCATGGGGTTAGCCCTTGCCCTGCTGGCAGCTGCTGGGCAGGCAACCGGACTTGTTCTATCCAAGTTCGGAATGAGGGATTATGACGCCTTTGCCGCTACCCAGATCCGAATACTTGCAGCCTTGGGAATCTTCTTGGTAATGTTTTCGGTATTGAAGTGGTGGCCGAAGGTCAGGACCGCCTTGAATCAGCGGGCAGCGATGGGTTGGACAGCGATCGGGGCGTTTTTCGGCACCTTTCTTGGTATCTCCCTCTCTCTTCTTGCCATAAAATTGACGAAAACGGGGGTGGCTGCAACCATTATGTCTATCGTTCCCATCCTCATCATCCCCCCGTCGGCTTTTTTCTTCAAGGAGAAGATTTCTCCCCGCTCGGTTATGGGAGCGGTTCTCGCCGTGGTTGGTGTTTCCTTTCTGTTTTTATAGGAACCAGTTTAATCTTTTCCTCCCGAAGGGGAGCAGTTCCAGACTCATCACACCAGAAAGGAAAGACAAACCCATAAAAAGAACCTTATTCTATGTGTTTCCTCCTTTTTATGTGTTTAGATATATGGATTGATCTCCCATATCTAAGCCGCGATACGACCATTGAAGGAATGATACAAAAAATTTCCCAGACCTAAGGGGTTTTTAATCTTTCGAAGGTATGTTAAAAAATCCCAGAGAAGGGGGGGCCATGAAACCAGCAAGGTGATTATCAGTCCGAAAACTCTTCGAGAGACGCTTAAAGTTCACCGTTTTGTGCTACATACGGATGCCATGAAGGCCGTGAGAAACTGTGCAACACGATTGACAGGTTTTTGAGGGATAAAACGTGAGAAAATACAATCAAAATAGGATCAGACGGTGTACTCCATCCGACTTTGACGCCATTTGGCATGTCATTAACGATGGGGCTAAGGCCTACAAAGGAATCATCCCCGAGGATTGCTGGCACGAACCCTATATGATCAGGGAAGAGTTGAGGCAAGAAATAGCCGCTGGGGTCGATTTTTTTGGTTGGTTTCGCAATGATTCACTCCTAGGTGTTATGGGATTGCAGGACAAAGGA
>JALTIG010000130.1:0-2577 GCA_027004185.1 bacterium
GAAATCCGCCCTTCCAATCTGGAGGAGAAAGGTTTTGTTGGGAAGCTCGGGGGAGACATAATAGGTTTGTCGCCGATAATCCGAATAGGCCCGTTTGGTCCCCATGTAAAGGGCAGTGACAAGACTAAAACGAAAGTGTCCCTGATCGTCATAGAACACGAAGATGCCGGCGTCATACGATTCATCCTTGAGGATCCTTTTCGCGAGCTCATATTGCCGCTTTTTCCCGCTGCGTTCCGTCAATCCTTTCAAGGACCTGGCTGCCACCACAACCAACTGGTGTTCGTCTTCGTATGGAATTTCCCCGACTTTTACCAAATTGGCAAAAGGGTGATCTTCTTTGAGGTAATAGAAAAGATCCTCCATCTCAGGCCGAAACCGCCCGCTCGCCGCGCGGAAAAAGGTGGCAAGGGTTTCAATGCGGAAGGAATTGATCAGTTGCTGAAGCAATGATTGAGTTTTCATGACTTTCTAACTATATGCTTTGGGGGAATAATTTTGTACGCTGTTATCTCCACGTCATTTAAATATTCGATCAAATAGCTTAAGCATCACAAGGATTAAACCAAAAATTGAAGACAGTGCAACTATTATCCATTTCCATTCTTGCCAAAGATTTCTAATTTTATACAATAACCTTTCTTCTTTAGGGGGAAAGGGCTTGTCTCGCCAGCCGAATAGCCAAAGCCACTTTGTCTCTTCGGGGGAGTAAAATATTTTCCCTCCATGCCTCGGATGATATAGCCATTTTGGGTATTCTTGCATTTTTACCTTATTACACGGATTCTACTTGTAAATGCAACATTTGGGATTAGAGTTGTGGAGGTGTTACAAAACACCTCCTACGGGGTTGTAAATCCCAGCTTTTTCCGTGGCCGGTGATTCAACCGATCCATGACTCTTTTGATAGCATCTTCTTTAATCTCTGTGAAGTCCCTGAAAGTACTGCCCTATAAAACCATGGGTGTTTTCGTTACCTCCCCTCTCCCAGGAGGAATAAGGACGGGCAAAATAGACCTCGGCCTCAAGCTCCCGAGAGTGGCTCCATGCTCTGTAAATTCCTTTCCATTATCAAACGTCAGGGTAGATACAGGATCCTTCAAACTGTTCATGAAGGTTGATGGCTTCCTGCCGAATCTCAAGGACCGTTTTCTTTTCCAATGCTATGATCCGTAGTGAGTGAAGACAAAAACATAGGACCCCGGTTGAACCCCCAGAGGGGACCTCGTTCAACTGGATAAATTGAGCTATGAGTACTGAGGTCTGAGGGTAAAAAGAAAGTTCTATGTTCAACGTTCTACGTTCTATGTTTGCCCCGTGAAACTCCGAGGACATCGTAGTTTACCCAGTTAAATTTTTATCCCGTTAAACCAGAGGTTTTTTCGTTTAACTGGGAGCGTTAGCACCTATTTAACAAGGGTGGGTTTCACCGGGGTTCTACGTTTGAGGTTCTACGACAAAGGCCCAAGGCAAAAGGGAAAATGTTAAATGGAAAAGATGAAAAGACATACAGGTTCAAGCTATTGGGTTTTAAGGAAAATCTGCGCCTGCCCTGTTAACCCTGTTTTTGTCTCTATGTAACCGGGGGAATCTGCGGATTTAACCGGGGTTGAAAGTCATAATCAGTAATCAGTAATCAGTGATCTGTGAGGAGTAAGGCTTAGGAGTGGAGCCACGCCCAGCGCCATCCGCCAGGCGAGCGATGGCCTCCCCTTTACATCCGGTCCGCAAAACGGCATAAACAAGGAAAAAAGTGATGGGAGCCAAAGATTATGACAGAGACCGAGGATGTTCTGATGCAATCGCGCGATGCGGATGGTTTTTTGACCCTGACACTGAACCGCCCCAACCGTCTGAACGCCCTTGATCCCGCGCTCCTTTTCGCCCTGGACGGGGCGGTGAGGGAAGCGAGCAAGGATAAGGGGCTGAAAGGCATCATCCTGACGGCGGCGGGCGGCAACTTCTGTGCGGGTGGGGACGTATTTATCATGAAGGAGGCGGTGGATCAACGAAACATCGACGCCCTCTCCCCCTTCCTGACCATCCTGGAACAAACAGCCCATACCCTCTTTACCTGCCCCCTGCCGATACTCTGTTTGCTAAATGGGATCGTTGCAGGTGCGGGGATCGGGCTGGCACTGTGTGCGGATATCCGGGTGGCGACAGACAAGACGCGCTGCTACTTTGCCTTTCCCACCCTTGGCGCCGTCCCGGATGCAGGTTCCTCCTACCTCCTGCCCAATATCGCCGGGTACCACCACGCCATGGAGTTCTACATCCGCAACGAGCCCCTCGACGCGGAGACGGGGCTGGCCTGGGGGCTGTTTACCGAGGTGGTCCCCGAGGAGGCGCTTCCCAATCGGGTGACTTACTGGAAAGAGAAGATGAGAGACCTGGCGGCGAAGGGCTTCAGGTTGAGCAAAGAACTTTTCCGACAGGCCGTGCACCAGTCCATGGAAGAGCAGGTGAATGCGGAATACTTCGCACAATTGACAGCGATGAAGTCGGAACACTTTTACCAGAAGATCGTGGAACTGACGGCGAAAAAGGAAAGGGACAACAAATCATGAGCGATGT
>JALTIG010000130.1:2587-3467 GCA_027004185.1 bacterium
GGCGATGTTACCCTGAACCTCAGCCCCCATCGTTACGTGAAACGGCGGGGGGTCATCGCGGCCCTACCGGAGCTCCTGAACCGTTACGGAAAGAGGGCCTTCGCGCTGTTCGATCCCCGCATGCGGGAGCGTTACGGCGTGGACGTGAGTGGAACGCTCTCGGCAGGCGGCTTCGAGGTCGTCGAGGGGACCCTGGAGCGAAACTGCTGCGTGGAGGAGGGAGAGGCCTGGGTTGCCCGTTTTTCGGATTCCCCGGTAGATCTGGTCCTCGGCATGGGCGGCGGCAAGGCCATTGACCTAGCAAAGTGGATCGCCGCCCGGTTGGACAAGCCCTTTATCGCCTTTCCCACCTCCACCGCTACCTGCGCGGCGACAACGGGAATCTCCCCACTCTACACACCAGAAGGGATCTACCGCCACACTGTCCCTTCTACACCGCCGGCTCTTACGCTCGTCGATCCCAACATCCTACTCACACAACCCACACGACTCCTCGCCGCAGGAATGGCCGATTCCATGGCCAAGTGGATCGAGGCAAGGGGGATGCGGAAACGGCACCATAAGCGTATCCTGTCCGCCTCCGCTCTGTCGGTGGCCCGGCTCATCTACGAGTTTCTCATCCGGAAAGGGACCCGGGCTCTCGAGGATCTAAGGAAGGGAAAGTGGACAGATGCCCTGTCAGAGGTAGTGGACATCTGTCTTCTGGCCACAGGTCTGGTGAGTACCCTCGGAGGAAAAACCGTTCGGGTGAGTGCGGCGCATGCCTTCCAGGACGCCTTTATCGGCCTGGGGTCAAAACGGGATGTGCTGCATGGGGAACTGGTTGCCTTCGGACAGATTGTCCAGATGGTACTGGAAAAGACGTCAGAATCTCTAGTAA
>JALTIG010000131.1 GCA_027004185.1 bacterium
TCATTATACCTACCCGTCCGGCATGGAGAAGGGAAATTCTACCCAGCCTCTGAGGAAGTTCTTCGCAACATTAAACGTTTTCATTTGGATGTCATGGCCTATTGTGACCCGGAAACTGGAGATCCCACTTCACAATATCCTTTCAATCCAAATGGTTCTATTGACGCAATCGCCGCCTTATGTGATGTGACGGGTCGGGTTTTCGGGATGATGCCCCATCCAGAGGCGTTTTTGCATAAAACCAATCATCCCAGGTGGACACGTGAGGACCTTCCAGATGAGGGAGATGGGGTAAAAATTTTCAGAAATGCGGTTAATTATCTCCGTACAAGCAAAAGAAAAAGGGGGGAGAAACATGAACAAAGCAGGACTGATTCAGGAACTAGTTAAAAGGGAACATATCAGCCAGAAGGTTGCAAAAACCGTCGTCGATACGATCTTCGAGGAAATGAAACGGGCCTTAGTAAGTGGAAATAGGATCGAGATTCGCGGCTTTGGAAGCTTCTCAATTCGGGAATATGACGGATACGATGGGAGAAACCCAAAAACCGGCGAAAAGGTAAAAGTTGCTCCTAAAAGACTTCCCTTCTTCAAAGTGGGAAAAGAGCTTCGGGAGCGCATCAATAAAGGAAAATAGGATCTTTACCCCAACGTTTTCCAGTAAGGCTTATAGATAGATTTAACCCTCTCAATCGTGGGTTGGATTCTCTTCAGGGCCTTGTCTTCCATCCTTTCCCGCTCAGTGGGATCAAAGGGCATGTCACCTTGAAGTGTACGAAGAATCTCAACCACCGCCTTTGCCTCTCCCTCAACGTTGTACCCTCCCTCAAGGGTAAAGACCACGCGACCTTTACACGTTTCTTCTGCGAGCTTCATAATCAGGTAAGCCAATCGAGCGAAACCGATATCGGACACGTTCATCCCTCCCAGGGGATCCCCTTTGTGGATATCAAACCCCGCCGATACAAGAATAAGCTCCGGTCTAAAAGCCTTACCCACCGGAATAAGTATGTGTCGAAAGATATTCGCATACTCTTCATCCCCGTTCCCGGTGCTAAGAGGAACGTTGATCGTATATCCCTCCCCTTTCCCCTCACCGATCTCCTGCAAGCTACCGGTACCTGGGTAGTAAGGATACTGGTGCGTGGAAAAATACAGGACCCTTGAATCGCTGTAAAAGGAGTGTTGGGTCCCATTTCCGTGATGAAGATCCCAGTCCACAATAAGAATACGCTTCAGCTTTTTGTCCTCAATCGCATGCTTTGCCGCAATCGCAATGTTATTAAACAGGCAAAAACCCATTGCCCTATCATCCTCTGCATGATGACCTGGTGGCCGAACCAACGCGAAGGCCTGTTCCACTTTTCCCTCAAGGACTTTATCCACGGCTTCCATCACACCTCCAGCGGCCAAGAGAGCAGCATCATAGGATTTCGGGGAGGTAGATGTATCAGGATCGAGGCGGACATTTTTCCCCGCCGTTGATGAGATTTGGTGGATATATGAAAGGGAATGCACCCGCTGTAGTTCCTTAGTTAGAGCTGGCCGGGGAGGAATATCGATGAGGGGATACCTAAAAGATGTGCTTTCAATTTCTCTCTCTATGGCCTGGAGCCGCTCCGGTGATTCTGGATGGTATAACCCCATATCATGCTCACGATATATAGGATGCCGCACAATGCCGATCTTTTTTACCATATCTTATTCCCTTCTTTCTTACTTTATTTCTTTCCTCCACCCACCGACTCAATTTCTTGGAATGCCTTTTCATACGCGATTTGATACCAAAACCTGTTCTTCAGATAAGACAAGGTCATGGATAAGCAAAATATCGTTTCATCAAACCTCCAAAAGACCCCTTCTCCAAAACGGGTTTTTATGGGAGAAAATATACCCCTTCTCCTCAAAATAAAATAGTTTCTGTCTTGGAATGTCGGCTCTTTTCAAAACATCCGATATATTCATTTCCTATCTCTAACACACAATTATAAACTTAATTATATACTTGTCAACGAAAAACCACAAGGGCTAAACAAACTTATAATCAGCATCGGGTGAGGATTATACCCAAAGCTTCCATCCGTTTCGATATGGCTTTCAAAAAAGTACCGGGTTTTGTTTACACTCCAGGGGGAAGACAACACGAACCTGTAAACATTTCACACTTTCATTCAGACGTGTCATAGCCACCACCTAACCATAAACCGAAATAAATATATCATTAACTATCAATTCAGAACCAATGAAAACATCATCACCGGACAAGCTAAGAAAGACATCATATCCTTGGTTTGTAATGAGCTCTTGACACCTCCTTTAGAGCATGATAATTCTTAACAAAACGGGGATGTAGCTCAGCTGGGAGAGCACCACGTTCGCAACGTGGGGGTCGTGGGTTCAAATCCCATCATCTCCACCATTTTTTTTCGAAAAGTAATCCAATGCCAAGCTGTTTGCCACACTTTTACATTCACAAGCGGCGATTCTTTGCCACAGTGAGGCCTAAAGGTGAGATATGCTGAAAGCTGTTGAGGATATTGGACGCATTGTCCAGAACGCCACTCTTTTTAACCCCCGGAACTGGAGAGATGGGACGATGACTTTTGCTGAGGGGCATTCTCCTGTGGAAGCGGTCAAAAGATTATTTGACTTGCTGAAGAAGCGGAAAGTTGATTACGTCCTGGTGGGCGGTATTGCTCTGCTTTACTATGTGGAAGGGCGAAACACGCAGGACCTGGATTTTTTGATTGCGTTGGAGGATTTGGATAAGCTGCCAGAGGTGAGGATTACGGAACAGGACATCAATTTCGCGCGTGGTGAGTTTGAAGGGGTGCAGGTTGATTTTCTCCTTACCAGAAATCCTCTGTTCCGCCATGTACAACAAGAGTATGCGGCGCGTGTGCGCTTCCTGGGACAGGAAGTCTCTTTGGGAACCGTGGAGGGATTGCTGTTGCTCAAACTGTATGCCCTGCCATCTTTATACAGGCAAGGGGATTTCGGACAAGTGAGCCTGTACGAGAATGACATAGCGGCGCTTATGTACGCGTACGCCCCGGAGATTGGCAGGTTGTTGGATATTATTGGAGAGTATGTAGATGGAGGGGAGAGTACCTTGTTACAGGAAATCGTCGCGGAAATAAAAGAAAGGGTGTCGCGTTTCAAAAAAGGACGAGGGGACTGCCTGCCTGCTCGGCATTTGGTGCTACGTCACACGGATCGGGAGCGGCAGAAGCTGTGCTGAGAGCTCTCGCTTTTGTTCTTTTAAGGTTGACAACACCCCGTTCTTTTTATAGAAGAAATTAAATGTTCCCGGCACTTACCTAAATAAGCAACCTCTTTAAAGGAGGAATCTTATCTCACATAATCAAGGAACCTAAACTCACAGCACTTTCCTGATGCGCGATGAGAACAAAACCTCGAGCAGAAAACTTCCCAGAGGGAAGA
>JALTIG010000132.1 GCA_027004185.1 bacterium
CAGACTGGAAAATGGAACGATGGTGTATGTGCCGGATAAATAGGGAGTTAGGCTGG
This sequence comes from bacterium, assembly GCA_027004185.1. GTDB lineage: Bacteria > Desulfobacterota > S145-22 > S145-22 > S145-22 > S145-22. The sequence goes on from JALTIG010000132.1 coordinate 57, forward strand.
AAGTAGAAGGCTGAAGACTGAAGGTGATGAAGAAAGAAGGAGATGCTGGATAATGCGTGATCACAGGAAACTCAAGGCATTTGAGCTTTCCGATGCCATTGTGGATTTAATTTACAAAGCGACGCAAGCATTTCCACAAGAGGAAGTTTATGGTTTGGCGGCACAGATGAGGAGGGCGGCGGTTTCCGTGCCATCCAATATTGTGGAGGGATGTGCCCGTGGGAGTCAGGCGGACTATTTACGATTCCTCTATATCGCTTTTGGTTCGTTACGCGAATTACACTACCAATTAGAGCTATCAAAACGTTTAGGGTTTTTATCAGTAGAGAATTTCTCAGCTATCGAACCCAAAGTCATTGAAGTGGGGAAGGTGCTGAATGGCCTTATTGTCTCCCTTAGAAAATAAACCCTACCCCCTTCAGACTTCGGACTTCAGCCTTCCTTACGGAGAATTTCCATGTTTAAAAAAACCCTGAGGTTTCTTGTATTTCTTGTTTTGTTGTGTGTGACTCTTCCCGCGTTTGCGGTACCAGTCACGTTTACCGATTCCATTGGTCAAACCTTCTCGATCCAGCATCCCCCCAGCCGTGTGGTCTGCCTGGTCCCTTCAGTGACGGAAATGATTTTTCGGATTGGGGCAGGGAAGAAGGTCATTGGGGTTACTTACCATAGCACATATCCCCCCGCGGCCTCTCTGAAGCCGGTTGTCGGAGGTTTCTTTTCTCCATCTCTGAAACGGATCGCTGCCCTACACCCCGATATGATCTTCGCTTCCGCTCTTCAGAAAGGGGTTCTTGAGGAGTTCAGGGGGGAATGCCCTGTTGTAGTGCTGGAGGCGAACAGCGTGGCTGAGATCTACAGGCACCTTGAGATTCTGGGTGAAATATTTAATAGAGAGGCAAAAGCGCAACAACTGATTCATGGGATTAAAGCCGAACTCGCTCTATTAAAGAAGAAAACGGACAGGATTCCTTTAAAGAAACGGAAACGGGTAATTCGGATCATGGGACGAAAGAGAGTGATGGCACCGGGTGACGATTCCTTTCAAAACCAATATATCCGCCTCGCGGGGGGGATTCCACCGGTTTTTGGGAAGAAGGGTGCGATCGTAGTTGTCACCAGGAAGGAGTGGAGGCATTTTAATCCCCAGGTCATCTATGGGTGTGGCGGAGATCGTGCGGTTATTAGGAAGATTCTTTCTCAACCAGGATGGCGGGACGTGGACGCGGTCAGAAACGGGGCCATCTATTTTTTTCCCTGTGCTTTGACCTGCCGGGCCTCGACACACGCTGCATATTTCGCCGCATGGTTGTCAGCCGTTATCTATGGTCGCTTTTACGCAAATAAGTTCCATCAGGTTACCAGGGATCATGAGGTTTGGTCCAAACCGGTTCCCATATCGTTCGAGTATGTGAGTTCCGCGAGGATTCTTTGCAGCCGGATTGCTGATTTTCTGAATAAAACCCTTCTGATTACCTTCAAACATCCCCTGAGGATTTTGTCCACCCTGGATGGACCACGCAGGGGAATCACAGTCGTGGGCAACCATTACATGCCTCCACAGATATGGAATATCTCATATCTGATGGGGTTTAGGGCCTTCCGCCAGAGGGTTTACAATACCCTAGGCCTCCAGAGATGGAGAACCAGCCTTCTCATGACCGGTGCCGACATGGATAATCTGTCCGTTCAGACCCGGAAATTCCGCGAGATTACGGTGACCGCCCTAATCACGGCAGGCGTTCGATCCAACGCCATGAGGATGTCGAAAGACATCGGGAAATTCTATGAGCCGGGGACCATCAATGTCATTCTGATGACCAATTGCCACCTTACCCAACGCGCCATGGCACGCGCTATCATCACAGCCACCGAGGCTAAAACGGCGGCCCTGCAAGATCTTGATATCCGGAGTGCTTACACGGGCATGCATAATCAAGCTACAGGGACAGGGACCGATAACATTCTGGTTGTGGAAGGAGAAGGGACCCGAATCGATAATGCCGGCGGTCATACCAGGATGGGAGAATTGATCGCGGACGTGGTTTATCGTGGGGTCAGGCAGGCCGTTTTTAAGCAAAACGGGATTGTTGGGAGACGCAGCGTCTTTCAGCGCCTGAATGAACGACATATCTCTCTCTATGATTTGATCCCGGATAATGGGCTCGGTTCCCGGATTCCAAAGATGAAAGCGGTTGCCGACCTGGAGGGACTGCTTCTCAAGCCAGAATATGCTGCGTTTATTGAAACCGCCTTTGCAGTGAGTGACCAGTTTGAGGCGGGTTTGATCAAAACCCTGGCCCCTTATCGTTTGTGGTGTGAGAGAATGGTCTCTGAGATCTCAGGAAGGCATCCCAAGACCCTGATAAACCTGGTAAACAGGTCCTGCAAGCTTCCCCAGGCATTGAAAATGGCCCTGAATGCCCTTTTAAATGGGATCCTTTTAAGGTCATGAAAAGCTGCAGCTACTCGAAAAGGTTCGGAATCTTATTCCTTTTGATCTTAGGGCTGATGTTTGTGCCACGCGTGTCGGATGCGAAACAGGTCTCGCTCCTGATTATTGATGCAGACAGTTATCTGGTCAACGAGGCGATCAAGACCTTGAAACCGCTCCCTTCCATCCATGTTGCTTTCTATACCTATGAGGATCTTATACACCATCCATCCCTTGGAAAGTCCCTGAACAAGTCAGATGTGCTTATCGTCGATGTGATGGACAGCCGTTTAAGCCAGTATGTGGCAAAACATGTTAACATGAAAAAAGTCCCGGTGTTTGCCCTCCGGGGCGCCAGGGATAACGGGGCTCTAAAGCGGCAGGGGTTTCGTTTTGACCAAGGTATTCAGGTCTATTTCGCGAACCTAACCCCCGAAAATATCCGAAACATGATCTACAAGGTGATTCACAAAACCCTTGATCCTTCGGTTTCTTACCAGCCCCCGGTGGTTTTGCCACCAAAGGGGATCTATCATCCTCAGGCATCCAGAATTTTCCAAACCTTCCGTGATTACCTGGACTGGTATTGGAAGCAAGGGCATTTTAAAGCCGGTGCTCCCTGGATTGGGGTGACCATCTTTAAATCCTCTTTGGGGATGGGACAGGATCGGCCTGTTCGGGTGATTGTCAATAAGCTTGAGGAGAATGGGTTCAACGTCATAGTCGCTTTCGGAAAGGCGGAAGATACGCTGAAATACTTCCTTGACCACAATGGGAAATCACGTGTCAACCTCATACTGGCCTTTTCCATGAAATTCCAGTCCTCTCTGAATACGTCTGTAAAAAGACTCCTGAACCGCCTTGATGTTCCCGTTTTCAACGCCATCAGTCTCTATTCCCAAACCATTCCGGCCTGGCGGAGAAGCCCGAAAGGGATCCCACCACTGGATGTGGTCTGGAGCATTGCCAATCCTGAGATGTCGGGGCAGATTGAACCGACCCCTCTCTCTGGGAAGGTTAAACGGATGGACAAGAAAACCCATAGAGAATTTTATGTCGGTCGAGTCATTTCGGATAACCTTGATACCCTCATCGCAAGGATGAAAAGCTGGGTTCGATTGCAGCGGATGCCAAACAGGCAGAAGCGCGTGGCGATTCTTTTTTACAACCACAACCAGGGAAAGCAGAACATTGGTGCGAGCTACCTGAATGTCTTTAAGAGTATTCAAGTCATCCTGAAAAGGATGCGGAAAGAGGGATATCAGATCCCTGGGAAGTACAACCTGACAGCGAAGGAGATTAGAGGCCTGATTCTGAGTTATGCACGAAATATTGGGAGCTGGGCACCGGGAGAATTAGATAAGTTGACACGGAACGGGGAGGTGACGGAAATTCCCATGTCTACCTATGAGAGGTGGTTTAAGCGTCTCCCCAAGGTGTTCCGAGAAGGGGTTATCCGCCAGTGGGGACCCGTTGAGAAGTCCAGGATTATGATCCATGAAGGAAAATTTGTGGTTCCTTCTGTTATCCTTGGTAACATTGTTCTTCTCCCAGAGCCCGCGAGGGGGTGGGGAGACGATCCCATGAAACTGTACCATTCTCCTACGCTTTACCCCCATCATCAATACGTTGCCGTCTATCTCTGGTTAAAATATGGATTTAAGGCAGATGCCATGATACACCTGGGGACCCATGCGACCCACGAGTGGCTACCAGGAAAGCAGGCGGGGCTCGCCTCCTCTGATCCACCCGAGGTGTTAATTACCGATATTCCCAACATCTATCCTTACATCGTGGATGATGTTGGGGAAGGGATTGAAGCGAAGCGGCGTGGTCGTGGGGTGATTATCGATCATATGATTCCTGCGCTTGTCAGTTCCGGACTTTACCGGGAGTACAGCCGACTGTACGATGAAATCGAAGCCTATCACCGCCTCAAGGCGATGGGGAGCCGAGTGGCGCCTGTAAAACTAAAAGATATAAAGAATGCTGTCATGCAACTGGGACTCGATAAAGACCTGGGATTAAAGGTACTTGATTCGGATGCCCTGGAGAAGGTCGAACATTACATGATCTCCCTGAAAGAAACGATGATCCCGTATGGGTTGCATACCTTTGGGGTGTCCCTTAAGGGGAAGCCTCTTCAGTCAACCGCGAAAGAGATTGCAAGCCAGAACAGCCGAGTATCCATCCAGAAGCTTGAGAGAGGCCTGATGCGCTGTGGTCCTCTGGAGATCAATCGGTTGATACACGCCTTAAATGGAGGCTTCATCCCAGCTGGGGAGGGAAATGATCCCGTTCGAAACCCTGATGCCATCCCGACGGGAAGGGACTTTTATGGGTTTGACCCGCAGAAGATTCCATCAAGGGAGGCGTGGAGACTGGGGAAGAGGGCGGCTGAAAGGATTATCCGAGAATCTCTTGAGCAAAAGGGGACATATCCTCAAAAGGTTGCCATTATCCTTTGGGCGACAGAAACAATCCGCAACGAAGGGATCAATGAAGGTACCATCCTGTATCTTTTGGGGTTGCGACCGGTGTGGGATCGATCTGGACGGGTTCAGGGAACTCGGGTCATTCCTGGCAGCGTCTTGAAGCGTCCCCGGATCGATGTTTTGGTCAATCCTTCTGGTCTTTATCGGGATCTCTTCCCTAACCTCATCCTTTTCATCGATCGCGCTATCCGCAAGGCTATGACTGTGAAAGACGTAGAAAATCTCATTGCCGAACACTCACAAAGGATAGAAGAGGCCCTGATAAAGGGTGGGATGTCTCCAGAAAAAGCCAAGAGACTTTCCATGATCCGGATTTTCTCTGAAAAACCTGGTGGTTATGGCACTGGAGTTGCTGAAACAGCGAAGCTTTCCGGAGTTTGGAAATCAGACAACGAGGTTGCAGAGGTTTACAACAATCATGAGGGATTTGCCTATGGTCAGGGGCTCTGGGGTGTTCCGGCGAAGGGAGCCTTTAAGGAGAACCTAATGGGTGTGGATACGGTGGTGCACTCCATGTCTTCTTCGATTTATGGTACCATGGACACCGATGATGTGTTTCAGTATGTGGGTGGCCTGTCTCTTTCCGTTAAGAAGGCCTCTGGAAAGACGCCAAGAACCTTTTTCTCCATCTCAAGGTCTGGAAACAATCTGAAGGTTCAAACCGCTGAGAGGGTGATTGGGCAGGAACTTCGTACCCGTTATTTAAACCCGAAATGGATTAAAGGAATGGAAAAGGAGGGGTATGCCGGCGCCCGGGAGATGTCTAACTTTCTTGAAAATATGTGGGGATGGCAGGTGACCATTCCACGGACGGTTGGGGCCACCAAGTGGAAACAGGTCTATGAGGTTTACGTAAAGGACAAATATGACCTTCATATCAAGGAATTCATGGAGAAAAACAACCCATGGGCCTATCAATCGATGACAGCCCGAATGCTGGAAGCGGTACGGAAAGGGTATTGGAAGGCAAGCGACAAGATTGTCAAAGATCTATCCCTGCAATACGCTGTAGGTGTGGTGGATAAAGGTGTGGCCTGTTGCGACCATACCTGTAATAATCCCTTTCTGAATCAGATGGTCGTCGGCTTCCTTTCCCTGCCGGGGGTAACCACTCCGAAACTTGTGGAGCAGTTTAAGATTGCCATTGAAAAGATGGCCAAATGTTCCCTTGCCAACCAGGCTAAGCGACGCCTTAAGCTGCAGAGGCACCTCACACAGGGATTCAGGGAGAGCTCTAAACCTATTCCGAAGAATGCAAAATATGTTCATGGGGGCGCTGTTTCACGGGCGGCTAAGGGGAAATCTGCCCAAGAAGTGGAGGGGTACAAAATGGTGGAAATCAAGAGGAAAGACACAGTGACAGAGGTGTCTTCTTCAGGCGTTCAGTGGGCTCTTTCGTTTTTCGTCCTTTTGATCGTTGGGATGTTCTTCTATGGGGTGCACCGGAGAAGGTAATCTCCCCATGACTTGAGATCGAAGTCGGTGTATTCAGGGGTTTATCAGATCATGATAATTCTGATACTCCTTTTTAGCATACCAAATACCAAATAGAGAAACCCATACCTTTCATGGCCCTCCGAATAGTGTTCCCCGTCTCAGAAAAGATAATGTGAGGGGTTGAATGTGCTTAGGGATGCCCTATAAGGGAAACATGTGGGATTTGGTGTGTGACAGGGTTTTCAAAAGTAGATGACAAAGGGATAGTCGCTGTCGAGTCCCTCGGGAAGCCTCCCTTTGACCTCACGAATCTTGGCATGGGCCGCTGCCAATCGAGCTACGGGAAGGCGGTGAACGGAGCAACTCACATACGTCAGACCTATATTGTGGCAGAACTCTATAGAAGCCGGGTGACCGCCATGTTCCCCGCAAATACCAATTGTTAGATCTGGTTTGGTGCGTCGTCCCCACTCGATGGTGATCATCATGAGTCTACCCACACCTTTCTGATCCAGGACCTCGAATGGATTGTCTTGTAGTATCTTTCGCTCGTTATAGAGTGGAAGGAATTTATTCTCGGCATCCTCTCTTGAAAAGGAAAAGGTTGCCTGGGTAAGGTCATTAGTCCCGAAGGAGAAAAAGTCTGCGACTTCGGCAAGACGTCCAGCGCGCATGCAGGCACGCACGACTTCAATCATGGTTCCAAAATGGATGGGCACGGAAATGCCAAACTGGGCTTCTACCTCTTGATGGACCTTTTTCACCATTTTATGGACCCATTTGAGTTCCTGAGCCGTACAGACCTGGGGAACCATGATCTCAGGATGGACTTTGATCCCCTCCTTCAGGAGTTCCGCCGCCGCCTCGAGAAGGGCCTGGATCTGCATCTCGTAGATCTCCGGGTACGTAATCCCAAGGCGAATCCCTCGGTGCCCAAGCATGGGGTTGACTTCAGAAAGGGCCTTGACCTTTTTGAGAAGCTCCTCTTTCTTCTGGAGATACGCCTCATCTTCCCGGCGTTTCTTGATGGTTTCCAAGTCCTTTAACACCCTTTCAATGGGTGGAAGGTATTCATGAAGGGATGGGTCTAGCATCCGTATGAGGCCTGGTAGTTCTTCAAGGGCTCGAAGGGTACTGGCAAAGTCTTTCAGGTTCTCTACTTCGAGGATTAAGGATTCGGGATCGGGGAGAAATTCATGGAGAGGTGGGTCAAGGAGACGGACTGTAACCGGTCTCCCCTCCATGATTTTTAGAATCTCTTTGAAATCGCTGCGCTGAAAGGGAAGGAGACGCTGGATAGCCTCATGGCGACTAGCGTCCGTGTTTGCGAGAATCATCTCCTGGACGATGGAAAGTCGATCCGGCGCGTTGAACATTCGTTCTGTTCGACAAAGTCCGATCCCCTCTGCTCCAAAGGAGAGGGCCTTCTGTGCAGCTTCCGGGGTGTCGGCATTGGCACGGATACCCAAGGTTCGAACTTCATCCGCCCAGGATAAGAGTAGATCTGTTGCCTCATCCATCTGTGGTTCAATGGTGGGAACCTTCCCCGCATAGATCTCCCCCAGGGATCCATCGATGGTTATCAAGTCACCTTCATGAAAACGCTGATTCCCTATAAGGACCTCTCCCGTAACAGAGTCGATTGTAATGGTTTCACAGCCCACGATACAGGGTTTTCCCATGCCCCTGGCCACGACGGCGGCATGTGAGGTCTTACCTCCCCTGAGTGTCAGGATACCCTCCGAGGCGAAGAATCCATGGATGTCTTCCGGTTTGGTCTCCTCTCTCAAAAGGATTAGGGAATCTTCACCGCTTTTTTTCAACTCTTCTGCTCGATCCGGATCCAGCACGATCTTTCCGCTTGCTACACCGGGTGAAGCCGGAACCCCCGTTGAAAGGGGGAAAGGTTTTTTCTTTGGATCGATATGGGCGTGCATCAACTGGGTGAGATGCTCAGGGGTGACCCGAAGCAGGGCCTCTTCTTTTGTGATGAGCCCTTCACGATGCATATCCACGGAGGTTTTAATCATTGCCCTCGCATTAAGCTTTCCGTTGCGGGTCTGAAGGATGTAGAGCTTTCCCCTTTCAATGGTAAATTCAAAATCTTGTACCTCTTTGTAATGGGACTCAAGGATTTGACGAACCTTCAAAAGCTCCTTGTAGGTTTCAGGCATTCTCTCTGAAAGATGGGTGATGGGTTCAGGGGTTCGGATTCCTGCGACAACATCCTCTCCCTGGGCATTGACAAGGTATTCCCCAAAAAGCCGGTTTTCTCCTGTGGCGGGATCCCGTGTAAAGGCTACTCCGGTTGCCGAGTCCTCTCCCATGTTTCCAAAAACCATGGTAACGATGTTAACGGCGGTGCCATTGGCCATCTCCGGGGTAATATGGAACTGTTTGCGATAATCCACTGCTCGTTTCCCCATCCAGGAGTTAAAGACGGCAGCAATAGAAAGATAAAGCTGGTCCCATGGGTCTTCATTGAAAGGGGTTCCGGTATGATCCTCGATGGTTTTGATCAGCCTTTCGCAGAGACGTTTCAGGGTAGCTACATCAAGGTCCACATCCTGGGTAGCCCCAACAGACCGCTTCATTTCCTCGAGATGCCTATCCAACATCTCTCCTGGAACGCCTAAAGCGATTTTTCCGTAGAGCTGGAGAAAGCGGCGATAGGAGTCCCAGGCAAATCGAGGGATTTGCGTTTCCTCACTCAATCCATCAAGGGTTTGTCGGGTAAGCCCGAGATTGAGTATCGTGTCCATCATTCCTGGCATGGATACCGCTGCCCCTGATCTTACGGATACAAGGAGAGGGTGTTTGCGCTGTCCAAACCTTCTCCCCGTAACGGATTCAAGGGTCTTCATGCCATTTAACACCTGTTGTCTAAGAGTGTTTGATAGGATCTGACCTTCTTCATAGAAATGACGGCATGCCTCCGTGGTAATGACGAAACCCGGAGGAACAGGGAGGCCGATTTTGGTCATCTCGCACAGGCCTGCTCCCTTTCCCCCAAAGAGATAATGATTGTTTCCATCACCTTCGTTAAATAGATAAACGAACTTTTGAGAGTTCATGGGATCCCTCCTGATTGGTTGGTTGAAGTAAGCTCTGAGAACCCTTTTTTCCTATACAACCCTCTTCCGAACTTGTGGCTATCCGTACTGTTCTTATAGAAGAATATAAGCAGCATCAAGGTATAGACAAGCCGATAAGAGGTTCTTTCCCCATCGAGTGAGCAATTTTTGTTATCATAGGTGTATGATGATTGACAAATCTCATAGATATCGGTATGAAATGATAAGCAGTTTTTTTACAATGTAAACGGGTAAAGGGGGGTATCCCATGGGAAAGATGATATGGAAGCCGTCAGAGGAGAGGGTGAGGCAGACAAATATGTACCGCTTCATCCAGGCAGTTAACGAACGGTATGGAAAGGATTTCAGGGACTATTCTACCCTGTATGAATGGTCGGTGGAAGAGATCCCTGATTTCTGGGCAGCCGTTTGGGATTTTGTGGGGATGAAGGCTGAAAGGTCTTACAATACAGTCGTTGAAGACCTTGACAAGATGCCAGGGGCGAGATGGTTCCCAGGGGCACGGATAAATTTTGCCGAAAACCTCCTCCGCTTCCGGGATGATCAGTTGGCCATTGTGTTTATTGGGGAGGGCCGGGAGCCTGTTCGAACGACCTATCGCCAGCTTTATGAAAAGGTGTCAAGGGTAGCCAAGTCCCTCCGGGCTTTGGGGATCAAACCAAAAGATCGGGTTGTGGGGTTCATGCCAAACATGACGGAGACCATCATTGCCATGCTGGCGGCCACAAGTATTGGGGCAACGTGGTCTTCCTGTTCCCCTGATTTTGGGATCAAGGGGGTTATGGACCGTTTCGGACAGATTGAACCCAAGGTCCTCTTCACCGCGGATGGGTATTTCTATAATGGAAAACGGTTCGATTCTCTTGATCGGATATCAAACGTGGTGAAACAGATTCCATCCCTTGAAAAGATAGTTGTCGTTCCTTATACCCGTGAGAAACCGGATATAAGTTTTCTCCCTAATGCGGAATACTTTGAGGATTTTCTCGCGCCGGAAGTAGAAGAGATGTCGTTTGAGCACTTGGCCTTTGATCATCCGGTTTACATTATGTATTCCTCTGGGACTACAGGGCTTCCCAAATGCATGATCCAAGGCCCTGGTGTCTTAATTAACCATAAGAAGGAATTAGTGCTTCATACCGACCTGAAGCGTGAGGATACGATCTTTTACTTTACGACCTGTGGGTGGATGATGTGGAATTGGCTGACAAGTTCTCTCAGTGTGGGGGCGACGATCCTCTTGTACGATGGGTCCCCTTTCTATCCAAGGCCGAATATTTTGTGGGAGTTGGCGGAGAGGGAGGGGATCACAGTCTTTGGAACCAGTGCCAAGTATCTTGCTGCCCTCGAAAAGGAAGGGGTCAAACCGGGCAAGGAGTTCCATTTGGAAAAACTGAAGGCGGTCCTTTCAACGGGATCTCCCCTGTCGGTTGAGAGTTTTGAATATGTATATCGGGATATCAAGGAGGATCTTCAGCTCTCCTCCATCTCGGGGGGGACGGATCTGAACGGATGTTTTGCCCTTGGAAACCCAATAGGTCCTGTTTATGAGGGGGAGCTTCAGTGTCGTGGCCTTGGGATGGCTGTGCAGGTGTTTGATGAGATGGGACGCCCCATCTTTGATAAGAAAGGGGAGTTGGTCTGTACGAAGCCCTTTCCGTCCATGCCTCTTTATTTCTGGAACGATCCGAATGGAGAGAAGTATCACAATGCCTATTTCACGGTATATCCAAATGTTTGGCATCATGGGGATTACGCGGAGATCAAGAGGGAAACGGGGGGGATGATCATTTATGGCCGTTCCGATGCAACCCTGAACCCGGGAGGTGTGAGAATAGGAACTGCCGAGATTTATCGCCAGGTCGAGACAATGGATGAGGTGCTGGACAGCCTGGTAGTGGGGCAAAACTGGGACAACGATGTCCGGGTCATCCTTTTTGTTAAGCTTCGGGAGGGGATTGACTTAACAGAGGAGTTGAAAAACAAGATTAAAAGGACTATTCGTGAAAATACCACACCCCGTCACGTTCCCGCAAAGATCATTGCAATTGCTGACATCCCATATACCATAAGTGGCAAGAAAGTGGAGTTAGCTGTGAAAAGGGTCATACACGGGGAACCGGTGGTGAATCGGGATGCCCTGGCTAACCCGGAATCTCTTGACCTGTTTAAGGATCTCAAGGAACTTCAGGAATAACAATTTTGCACGCCTTCCCGCATGGAAGCGCCTCTTTGATGTTGGTGAAAAGAGGTGCTTCCATGTTCTTTTTGAGGGTAAACAGATGGGAAGGACAGGAGCAATCGGTGCTGCCGAAGCCTGGGATGGCGGAGACCCCTGGGGTCTGTGCAAAGATTTGTGCAACATAGCATTCTTGTCGTATAGGGGATGGAAAAACCCAAATGGCCTTCAGATGAAATACAGGCATAAGCCGATCGATGTGCCAATGTGGTCTCTTAATCTCTTTGAGATAACGGGAGATCCTTTTGGAGAGTCCTCCCATCGCAGATCCTACATAGGCATAGACTCCACTTGGAAAGGTTATTAGATCCAATTTCCCAACGGAGAGAGTCTGGGAATGGGGATTTTCGAGGATGAGGGTATAACAGCCAGGGGTTGGGGGGATGGTGTAAGGTGTAAGAATGGTCTGTTTAACCCTTCTTGAAGATTCTAAAGATAAACCAGCCTGGTTTTTTGACATCTCTTCCAGCGAGGAGAAAGGTAGAGCCAACAGGTTTGTTGCCGATGTAAAAGGTTGCCTTGGCAACCCTTTCGTTGGTTTTAAAGGGTGGGGATTGTTTAAAATATTTGACCTTTCTGATGATCTTTTTCCCAATTTCAATAACCACATTGATGGTTCGAGTGGCCTTTAAGGGGAGTTTCACGATTCTTCTGGATCCAACCTTCACATTTATCTCTTCCAGCGTTCTACCCGCCTTGGATAACTGGACGCGACGGTAGTTGCGGAAGGCGTACTCTAAAAGCTCCCGGACAATCCTGTCTCTGGTTTTTCTCCTTGAAGATCCGAATAAGCTGACGATAAAGCGTTGGTTTCCGCGTTTCGCTGTAGCTACCAGGTTAAAACCTGCCTGATGGTAATACCCCGTTTTCAAGCCATCCATTCCCTCGAAATTCCAGAGTAGGTGGTTATGGCTTCTCATAATAAAGGTATTGTGACGGAACCCCCGTACCTTTACGGAGGTATATTTAAGGATTTCAGGGTGATGGAGGAGAAGGTAACGGGCTAAAATGGCCATGTCCCGAGGGGTTGTAACGTCATGGTCATCGGGCCTGACATATAGGCCGCTGACACTGACAAAGTGAGTGTTTTTCATCCCCAGTTCCCGTGCCTTCTTATTCATCAAATGCACGAACGCCTCGGTACTTCCTGCGAGATGTTCTGCAACGGCAACGCAAGCGTCATTGGCAGATTGGACGGTAATCGCGTAGAGAAGCTCCCTGAGCGGAAACTTTTCTCCTTGTTTCAGATAGACCTGGCTCCCTCCCATGGTGGCGGCTTTCCGGGAGGTCGTGACGATTTCGTCAAGCCGAGCCTTACCTTCCTTGATGTAATCTAATGTTATTGCCATAAGCATCAGCTTTGTAACAGAGGCTGGCTGCACGGGGATATCAGGGTGGTCAGCTTTGATAATCGTTCCTGTTACAGGTTCCATTACTACGTAGCCTCGGTATGGTATGAGTGGTTCTTGGCGAGGAGGTTTGTGTTTCTTGTAGATCCGATGCAGATTGTGAGCGGCAAAGGTTATCTGAGGAAGGATAAAAGAGATGCTACATAGTAGGATGAAGATAAGTGGATAACGCCATGTACATTCCAAGCGTTTCATGGGAATTTACTACCTCTCTCTATATTGCAAAAGTTTAGCCTCTCCGCTTTCACTGTCTTAATTAAGGCAATCTCGAGATTTCCTACCAAAGTTTATATTTTGAGTCAAGGGAATCCTGGAGGTTTGGTTTACGTGAAACCTTGACATTCAGAAGTTAGGGAGGTATCCTCTTAGTGCCCATAACAGGGTAACGAGAGAATGTTGCCTTTTGATGGCAGGTGATGGGAAAAGAGCCTCCCTGAATGCGGAAGATACTCGATGTCCCCAATGAAAGAAGACAAGTTTATAAGGCTGATAGAGGAAGGTAAGAATGCGACGCTTTCTTAATGCTGTGGGATTGGGGATTAACCGGATTATCTCCGAGATGGGGAGAATGATGATTCTGTTCATAGAGAGTATCTTCTGGGTTTTTGCGCCCCCCTACCGGTTCTTTCTCGTTATCAAACAGTTGGAATTTGTCGGGGTCAAATCCACGGTTGTTGTCATTATTACCGGCCTTTTCACAGGTGGAGTATTGGCGTTACAGACCTATTATGGGTTTAAGATGTTCAGTGCTGAAAGCCTGGTAGGAGCAACGGTAGGATTGAGCATGACGAGAGAACTGGGTCCGGTTTTGACAAGCCTGATGGTGACTGGTCGAGCTGGGTCAGCCATGGCGGCAGAGATTGGAACCATGCGTGTGACGGAACAGATCGATGCCCTATCTGTGCTGGCTGTAAACCCAGTGGAATATCTATTTGCCCCGCGGCTCATCGCCGGGGTGATTATGCTTCCGATTCTCACTGCTATCTCGGATTTTCTCGGGATCGTCGGAGGATATTTCGTTGGAGTAGTTTTGCTCGGGATCAGTTCCGGTGCCTATATCAATAAATTGATTCAATATGTGGATCTAAGTGATCTGTATAATGGCCTTATCAAAGCTGCTTGTTTTGGCCTGATACTGGCATTTGTCGGTTGTTATAAGGGATTTACGACCTCAGGGGGTGCCGAGGGGGTTGGCCGTGCGACCACTCAGGCAGTTGTGTTGGCATCCGCGATGATCTTGATTGCGGATTATTTTCTGACGGCCCTGATGTTTTAGGAGAGGTACCATTGATCCGGCTATTGAACGTGGAAAAATCATTTGGTGAGCAGAAGGTGCTAAATAGGCTGAACCTGACGATTGAGGATGGAAAGATTACTGTGGTCATCGGGCGTAGTGGTGCGGGAAAAAGTGTTCTATTGAAACACATTATCGGGCTGTTGAAGCCAGAAGAGGGAGAGATTTGGGTGGGTGACAAAGAGATTACCCATCTGAAATCCAGGGAGTTGAATGAAGTTCGCAAACAATTTGGGGTGCTTTTTCAAGAAGCCGCCCTTTTTGACTCCATGACTGTAGGGGAGAATGTGGCGTTCCCCTTGAGAGAGCATACCAAAATGAGTGATAAGGAGATCACAAAACAGGTAGAGCTTTTGTTGAAGGAAGTGGATCTCGCTGGAGTAGAGGGAAAGATGCCTTCACAACTGTCTGGCGGGATGAAGAAACGGGTGGGCCTTGCGAGGGCGTTGGCCCTCAATCCCCAAATCGTCCTGTTCGATGAACCGACTACAGGTCTTGATCCTATCATGACGGAGGCTATCGCGGAATTGATTCTCGAGACACGGAAAAAGTTTGGGATTACGGCGGTAGTGATTAGCCATGACATCCCCTTAACCTTTAGGATAGCCGATGAAATTGCCATGTTGTATGAGGGTCAGATTATTCGGAAGGCACCACCAAAGGAGTTTTCGGAACTGGATGTTCCGATCATTCAGAAATTTTTAAATGCGCAGAAGCTTTCGCAACCGTCTATGGATGGGGGGGAAGTCTCATGAAGAAGGAAAGGGTTGCACTTGAAGCCAAGGTTGGCCTTTTTGTCCTTGTGGGCTTGGTCATTCTGTTTTACCTCTCGTTTCGAATCGGCGAAATGGGTACAAAATTAAAGGGAGGATATCAGGTGTCCACTCTGTTCACGTCTGCGGTCGGACTGGATGTTGGTGCGGATGTGGATATCGCGGGTGTGAAGGTTGGAAAGGTCTCTTCGGTCAAACTCCAGGGGAATAAGGCAAGGGTTGTCATGACGATCCGAAAGGATGTAAAACTCGGTAAAAACGCGACAGCCATCATACGAACCCATGGACTTATGGGAGATAAATTTATCTCCATTAAACCCGGCAACATCCGTGTGGGTACGATTCCACCTGGAGGGATGATTACCAAAAGCATTCCCTCGGTTAACTTTGACCAATTGATGAGTAACTTCAGTGAGGTTGCCACTGACCTCAAGTCTGTATTGGGGACTTTTCAGAAAGGGATCGGAGGGGAAAAGGGCGCACAATCGATCCATAATATCATAACCAATTTTGAGGCGTTTAGTAAAAACTTGAACAAGCTTTTGGCAAATAATAGCGATAAGATCACCAAGATTGTCAGTAATTTTGAGCAGTTTTCCAATAAGCTGAACCTGATCAATAAAAAGGCCAATCTCCTGCTCGATAACCTGGTTACGGTTTCCCAGGATCTGAAACAGGGAAAGGGAACCCTCGGGAAATTGATTGTGAGCAATGAGGTTTACAACCAACTCAAGGATGCCATTGGAAACCTGCAGGTCCTGTCACATAAGCTCAATTCCTCTAAAGGAACCCTTGGGAAGCTTATTAACGATCCGAGCCTCTATAATGATGCCAAGAAGACACTTCATAACCTGAAGGTTATTACGGCCAAGATCAATGAGGGGAAAGGAACCCTCGGGAAACTTGTGAACGATAAAAAGCTCTATACGGAGGCGGAAAAGACGCTGAGAAAGGTCCAGATCGGCATGGAAGGGTTGGATGAGCAAACCCCTGTTATGGTTTTATCATCCGTTTTCAGCCTCTTTTTCTAAGCGAAAAAAAAAAGATATTTTGCGATTAGGAGGGAGAGGGAATAGGCTATGATGAGGGGTACGCCAGGGAAAGCGGACCGATGAAAAGATACTGGTGAGTGCGGATATGTTCATGGTACATCCTTAAAGCGTATGCTGTGTTTAGGTGAGGAGAGGGAAGATTCAGACTGAGAGCTGGCTCAAGCCAGCAGTTTTTTATCCGGCTGAGGGTGGTAACAGCCCATAAGGTGTTAGGAGATGGTGTGGTTTTATCTGGGCAATCCTATTTACCAGATGAGAATAGAAGGGTAAGCATGCGTGCTGCACCAAAGGGTGTGTCAAAAGGAAGGGGGTTGAGGGTTCTACTGTTTTTATCCCTTTTTATCTTGGGTCTTGGAGGGATAATCCCCAGGGCCTCAGCCATGGGCAAGCCCCTGATCACCAAGTACGGGTTCGCACCTTTTTTCAGCATTCTAAAAATCAGATCCCCAGCTTATAGTCATTTTCAATTCCTTGGACCTTTTGTTTTTCGTGAATCCTCAAAAAAGGAGGAGGTATTCGGTTTTCGGCCCCTTTTTTCAAGGGCCTATGATAGGGATCACGGGAATATAAGATGGGATATCCTGTATCCATTGTCAAGGCTCCAGTACGGTGAGAAAAACCAGAAATACTTTCTTCTGTTTTACCGTTCGGATCAATACAGGAGCAACAAAGGAAAGCGGTTCTATCTATTCCCGTTTTTTTGGGGGGAGACAGTGAAGGGGCAAACCTATGGGGGGGTTTTCCCTTTCTATGGTCATCTCATCAATCGGTTCCAGAAGGATGACATCCGATTTGTACTGTGGCCACTGTATTCACGGTCGAGGAAGGATGGTTTTATAAGGACCAATTTTATTTGGCCATTCTTTACGTATTTTTCAGGGAACAAGGGGAAAGGATTTCGCTTTTGGCCCTTAGTGGGTCATGAGGTAAAAAAGGGTATATACCAAAAGGATTACTGTTTATGGCCCTTTTTCATTCATACAAAACTGGACATGGATAAAGACCCAGTGGAAAGATGGTGGTTTTTCCCCTTCTATGGCAAGCGGGAACGACTGCCCTATTACCATCAGACAGATGTTCTCTGGCCTGTTTTTCGAAACATCAAAAACGATGAGTTTCACTATACCCGCTATGATGCCTGGCCTATCTTTACGAGGGCCCATGGGGATTACGACCACTGGTTACGGATCTTTCCGTTTTATGTCCACGAAACCCGCCCAAATTATGAAAAACGGACCACTATGTGGCCCTTTCTGCGAAGGAAGCGGTACAGGGCAGGGGACACGGAGGTGGACAGGTCCTGCTTCATGATTTTCAGCCAGTTTCGAAAGGAAAAGAATCCGGGGAAACCGTGGCAGATTAAGCGGGCGAACCTATGGCCATTGTTTTGTGATGCCCGTTTGAGAGGTGGCCATTCTTGGGTGGTCCCTGATCCGATTCCCATTGTCTATACAGGGTATCGAAGGGATTGGCGTCCGATATGGACCTTTGCGGGAGGGGAGCAGAGAGGAAGGATCCATGAATCGAGAGTTTTGTGGGGGTTGTATGATCATGTCCACGTGGGTAACGCTTCATTGACCGATATAGCCGGATTGCTTCAATGGGAACAGGAGGGAAAGGAGATCTATCGGTTTTCCCTCTTGCAAGGTTTGATAAAATATGAGAATATGCGCGGGCATGTGAGCTTGAGATTATTTTTCTTGCCGTGGCGATTGCGATGGCGTGCCACTGAAAACAAGGTATGCTTTGAGGAGGAACCATGGAATCTGAGGTGAAACGGATCTTTATAAAGAGTACAGGATCTTACCTTCCTGAGGGGGTGATTACCAATCAGGACGTCGCGAAATTGATTCATACAAGTGATGAATGGATCAAAACACGCACCGGTGTTGAGGAAAGGCGGAGGGCATTGCCTGATCAGGCAGCATCTGACTTGGCCTTAGAGGCTTCAAAGAAAGCGATGAAGGAGGCAGGGGTTACAGCAGAGGACTTGGATCTCATCGTGATGGCAACGATTACACCGGATACGCATTGTCCTGCGGGAGCCAACTGGTTGGAGGCCAAGTTAGGCGCTGCCAGGGCCGTTTCCTTTGACGTGACTGCGGCCTGTTCTGGGTTTATTTTTGGGCTGTCTGTGGCAGAAAAGTTCATGAAAGTGGATGGGCAACGGTATGTTTTGGTGGCGGCATCGGAGGTTATGACGCGTGTTCAAGACTGGACAGATCGTAAAAACTGTATCCTGTGGGGGGATGGCGCAGGAGCTGTGGTACTTTCTACGGAACCCGGTGGTCATGAGGTAGTAGCGACACATCTTCATACGGATGGGGAAGGAGGAAAGACCCTCCTGATGCCGGGTGGCGGATCTGCAACTACCCCGATTACCCACGAGTCAGTGGATGAGAAAAGACACACCTTAAAAATGCTTCGAGGCAATGAATCCTTTCGTGTGGCGGTAAACCGGTTTGCGGAATCTTGCCTTGAAGCCGTGGAAGGGCAAGGAATCTCTTTGTCAGACGTGAAGTTGATTATCCCTCACCAAGCGAATTTGCGCATTATTCAAGCCTTTGCGAAGAAGTTAGGTGTTTCCATGGAAAGGGTTGTAGTCAATATCAACAAGTATGGCAACATCTCTTCAGCAACGGTGCCTATTGCCCTCGATGAAGCCGCGCATTCAGGTAGAATAGAGAAAGGGGAATGGGTAATCCTGGTTGCCTTTGGGGGAGGGTTAACATGGGGAAGTGCCCTCATTCGGTGGTGATTTGACAGCCCTGTGGGATGTATACCGATTTCTTTCAACTTTCTGAAGAACCTTTTCAGGTAACCCCGAATCCAAGGTATCTTTTTCTTAGTCATGTTCATCGGGAGGCCATTGAGAGACTTACTTCCGGGGTGCGCCGTCGCAAGGGATTTATCGAGATGATAGGCATGGCAGGGACGGGAAAAACCCTGCTGTGTAAAGAGCTGGTACAGATGCTCTCACCAGAGATGGACATTGCCTATCTTTTTTATCCCGTTACGAATGAGCAGGCCTTGTATGAGGCTATTTTGAAACAGTGGGGAGTTCAGATCCATGAAGGCGCAAGTGTTTCCTGGTTACTTGAACATATCCACTCCTTTTTGAAGAAACGGTTTGAATCGGGGCGTAACGCCCTGATTATCCTGGATGAGGCACAGAATCTCTCTCTTTCGCTCCTGGAAAATCTGAGACTGCTTTCCAATCTTGAAACCGAATCTGAAAAGCTTCTCCAGATCCTTTTAACAGGGCAGCCAGAATTCCATGTACTGTTGAAAAGCGGAAAAATCCCACAGCTTGATCAGCGTATCCGTGTACGTGTTTTTCTGGAACCTTTAGATGCGGATACGGTACCTTTGTATATTTACCATCGTTTGAACAGGGCGGGAGGGATGGCCTCTCTGGATTTTACCCCTGAAGCTCTCCGGATGATACACAGGGCCTCTGAAGGGATTCCACGGTTAATCAATACCATTTGCGAACGCGCACTGGAAGAGGCTTATCAAGAAAAGACGTTCCAGATAAATGCCTCTATTGTCAAGGCGGCCTTAGATGGATTCAAGAGAATGAAGGGGCTTCCCCCAAGAAAATCCTCCGGAGCCTTTGACCACTTTTCAAAATGGTACCGTTTTGGCTTAAGCTTTGCTCTGGTAGTTCTTGTTTTAGGGTTTTTTTGGTTGATGAAGCGTAAACCCGATATCAAGTCTCTGCCTAAAAAGAAGCAAAATGTTTTGAAACCTCAGGCTTTGGAGATACCCGAGCAGAACCTTGGAAAGGGGAAGGATAAGAAACTTCCAAAATCGCTTCAGATCTATCCCTTACATGAGATAGAAATGGTTTTAAGAGGTTTGCTTGTAATCCCAGGGGGAGACCGCCTGTTTTGGGGTGATTTGCGCATGAGGCAGCGGGATCTTGAGATGTTACACACACCGGTTTTGCTTCAACTGGTAAGAGAGAATGGAAAGGAAGGATGGATATGTGGGAAACGGTTTCATTCAAGGGGGTTCCAGGTGTGGTGTCATGGGTTGTGGAAACCGGTGATGCTTACAGCACTTTCTTCTTGGACAGGGCGATGCAGGGTACCTTTCTGGATGGGCCTACGGTTTGGGAATGAACGGGTGTTGCGTTTGGGATCTCAAGGAGAGGCTGTTATCCGCCTGCAAACTTGGCTTTTGAAAACAGGGGATTTGCATGAGATGACCGGGGTGTTTGACGAGCAGACAAGGGAGGCTGTAGAACGGTTCCAGCTTCGGGAAGGGTTAACCCCGGATGGAGTGGCAGGAAGTCAGACCCTGGCGCTTCTTTTTCAAAGAGGGCAAATAGGTAGGGGAAATGTACCGGAAGGAGTTGTGAATATTGCACATTGAGAAAAAGGAGAAGGAGATCCCCTATTATCCGGATGCCTTGCCAACAGGGGTTGGTAGCATGCCCCATCTTCAAGCGGAGGAGGCATGCCGGTTCGTGGCGGAAACCTTAACGGTTGCCCCCTTTTGGCCTCAATTGCCCCGGCGCTCCTTCAGGGAGAACATGTATGTCCAGTACAGCGAGGGATTCCCCGGTTTTCAGATTGATCTCAGTGAAGGAAGGATGTGGGTGGACACCACTGCGATGATGGAAGGCCTGGAAGCATTTTATGAAAGGGTTCTCGCTTCGGATGTGGAAGCCTTTGGGATTACAAAAGACTATGCAGAGGGCCTGTATACGATGCCTGGTGTCATCCGAGCGTTTCATCCCGAGGGAGTGCCTATCTATAAGGGCCAGGTGACAGGGCCGGTGAGTATGGGTCTTACAGTCACGGATGAACATAAGCGAGCCATTATCTATAACGAGTCGGCAGAGGATGTTGTGGTTAAGATGGTGGCCATGAAGGCAAAATGGGTTGAGGCATATATGAAAAAAACGGTTCCGGCGGATAGGTATTTAATGTTCTTTGATGAGCCCTATATGGTTTCCTTTGGTTCCGCGTACCTAAATATGAGCCGGGAACAGGTGATCGGCTATCTCGATGAATGCTTTGAGGGGATTTCCGGTTTAACAGGGGTTCACTGTTGTGGTAATACGGACTGGTCTGTGATTCTCGATACCGCAGTGGATGTTGTGAACTTTGATGCCTACGAATTTGGCATGGGATTGACCCTCTATGAAACCCATCTTCGAAGATTTCTGGATCGCGGGGGGATCCTTGCTTGGGGGATTGTCCCCACAAGCGAGGCAGTCCGGCAGGAAGACGTCTCCTCCCTTATGCAGCGGTTGGAGGGATTGCTTCAAGAACTTACCTCAAAAGGGTTTGACAAACTTCAGATCCTGCGGCAGTCCATGATCACTCCGAGCTGTGGGACGGGATCCTTACATGTGAACCTGGCAGAGGAGATCTTTGCCAAAACTACCGAGGTTTCATACCGCATCAAAGATACCTATCTTTGACTTATCAACAGACCCTTTTGGGACCTTTGGAGGTACATCAAATAGATGGTGAACAGGGCTAGAGAACGATCGCACCGCAGTTATTTCTGAGTAGTGATATTAAACTGAAAGACAAGGGTAGCCTTTTTACCGAACACATTGTAGCCTGTTAAGGTGAAGACAACATTGTAACGATAGAGGAGTGAAGTATTAGCGTAGCGGTATTGGAGTTTGGTGTAGTAATCGAAAAAGGTTAGTGTATAACAGTTTACCACAGGGGTGGTTGTACAATCGGGTTGTACATTGGGTGCGACATATAGGGTGGCATTATAGGTTCGGTTGTCTAAGTGGGGACATCCAGCTTCCAGAGGTTTGTACTCAACTGTATATTTGGTAAACGTCACTGCCGTAGCGGTATTCTTTTGATTTGGAAGATCGTAGTTGCCAATCTCAATCTGAACACTTTCGGCGCTTGTCAGGTCACTCGTTCGTATAAAGGTATTGGAAGGGGAGACTGCCTCGACGAGGAGCATAGAGCCTGTTTGGCCACTTCCGCTGGTGCCGGGGCCTCCGGAGGATCCGCCTCCGCATGAAAACAAGAAAAGGGCAAGGATACAAATTAACCCTATTAGACTCCAACCGCATTTTTTCACTATTCCCCCTCCTTCCCTTTCTAATATTGACAAAAATGAGAGGACTTGTCAAGGATATGTATAGGGTAGACATTTATCCTTGGAACCTATGTCATGATGTTGATCTTTGGCTCTGCCCAATCAGAGGGTAACGCTCTTTTGGCAATTTGGCAACGATGGAGGAGGGAGGGATAGATGGTTATCCTTTTTTCACCTTCGCACCATCAATCGCCTTATGGACATCCTCGACAATGATCTTTTCGCCCTCCTCCAGCCCAGAGAGGATCTCAACCATTTTCCCGTAGCGTTTCCCAGCCTTTACAAGACGCATCTGACAAAGATTCTGGGGGGTGATCACATAAACCATCTGGAGCTGTCCTCTTTGAATAACCGATTTTGCAGGGACCAGAAGGGTTTTTTGAACGGGAAGGCGGAAACTCGCACGGCCGAACATCCCAGGACGAGTCCATGTGAGGTTGGATGGGATCATGACTTTAACTACGAAAGTTCGGGTTCGTGGGTCTACGTCTGGAACCACACGGGAAATTACTGTCTTGATGGGGGGACCGGTTGTAAATTGGACAGTAACTGGGTCCCCCGGTTTGAAGAAGGAATGGAGGGATTCCTCAACCGGAACATAGAGGCGATAATCCCTCTCGTCCGCCAACATGAGGATGGGCCTTCCAGGAGCGACGAGGTTGCCCGCATCAACCAGTTTGTTAACCACGCGGCCATCAATGGGGGAACGAACAAAGGTATAGTTTAGGTAGGATCTTGCCTCTGCCACCTGTGACCTTGCGGCCTTGATCTGTGCGTCTACTTGGGTCTCCTTGGCCATGACAACCTTGATCATGGCTTGAGTCCGTTTTAACGTTGCTTTAGCCGCCTTGTATCTCATTTCTACTTCGTCAAACTCTTGGCGTGATACAGATTCTGTTTTAATCAGGTTTTGAAAACGATGATATGTCACTTTAGCCAAGTGATAAGCAGCCTTCGCTGCTTCAAGGGCGTCTTTGGCCTCCCTGAGGTGTGCCTTTACCTCTACCTTTGTCTGTTGCGCTACCTTCAACCCTGCCTCTGCCATTCTTAGCTTGGCATTGATCTCTGGGCTGGAAATTGTAACGAGACACTCTCCCCTTCTAACCCTGTCCCCTTCTTTGACATAGATGTGCTGGATATAACCCATGATTTTAGGGGATACTACGATCGTTTTCTCTGATTTTATCGTTCCTGTGGCTATGTAGGGGGGGTGGATCGTCATCAATTTCACTGTATAAGTCTTTTTGACCTGAATGGTTGGGCGCTGTACCTTTTTCTCTTTGGGAGATCGGTTACATCCAATCCCCAGAGCAAAAACCAGAATTAAGGCGGTTCCCAATCCTCTTTTCATGATGCTCTCCTTTGAACAGGTGGTACCGGACGCCTGTTACTCAAGAAGCTCTCTCTTTTTTGGAAAATCACGACTTAGGCTCCCGGTTGCAAATTTAAGTTTGGCCAAGCCTGTTTCATAGTTGTATTTTGCTTGCGTTAACTGAACCTCTGCTGACTTCAATGCAACCTCACGGTCCAGGACATCCACCACTGTTGTCAATCGATTTTTATATCGGTTTTTGACGATTCTCAATGATTCTCTCGCCTGTTGCACAGCAGTTTTGGCCACCTTTAACTGGTTTGCCGCTGTTTTAACCCTTAGGTAGGCTTGTCGGACCTGAAGTTTGATCCCGCTTTCCATCCGCATTCGAAGAAAATGAATCCGTTCATAATCCGCCTTTGCTTTATCATATTTGAATTTGTCATACCCTCCCCCAAAGAGGTTCAAGTTGGCCACAACCATCAATGACCAGTCTTTTCCCCCACTATGTCCGAAATCTTCATCGTAATTGTCCCAGTTTCCCATGAGATTCAACGAGGGTAGGAAATGGAGTTTTGCTTTTTCGATCTCTTTCAAGGCTACCTTTTCCTTGAACTCGAGGCTTTTCAGGTCATTGCGGTGGGCCAACGCCTGGGACCAGTATGCTTCAATAGGCTGTGATGGAGGGGGACCTCCCACCATCATTCCTTCTAACTCATAGCGCCATTGCAAAGGGTATCCGATGGCATCATTGAGCGCCGTCATAGCAAGTGTGACCATGTTTTTTGCACGAATCTCTTCTTCCTGGAGGCTGAAGAGGTAAACACGGGCACTGAGCAGATCCGATTTCACTACCAATCCCTGTCGATACATGGATTCGGCTATTTGCACGTGTCTCTTAGCCGTCTTGACGGCGTTCTGAATAACGCCAAGAAATGCCTTAGCCATCAAGACACCGTCATAGGCTTCAATAACGGATAGGATAATCGCCTTTTCTTTCTGTGCCTTTTCTTCCCCTGTGCTTTTAACCATTAGCTCTGCCTGTTGGTGCCCAATCCATACATCTCCCCCGTTGAAGATGGGTTGAACAATCTGGAGTCGAGTTAGAAAATTGCTTAAGGTAGGTGGATTGTTTAACCGATTAATTCGCATGTCGGACATGGCGAATTTTCCTTGGTTTAAGCTTGTTCCAAAGAAATAAACGGGGTTATCGCTTCGTGAGTAGATTTCGGTCAGATTTATCTTTGGGAAAAACCCCGAAGTGGCCATGGATTTAGCTGCCAGTGAAGCATGATATTTGGCGTGGATGGCTCTCACTTCAAGGTTCTTTTTTAAGGCTACATCGATGGCCTTGGACAAGGTAAGGTAGGCAGGAGGGGTGGCAGGTTTGGCCCCCTCTGCAAAAACCGGTGCAGGTGTTTGGAAAGATACCAAAAAAAGACCCAATACAATCAGGAAGGCAACCCGGCTAAAACATCCCTTCATACTTCCTCCGCGTGGTTAAAAAGGAGACTTTTTATAAGAGCAAGTTTCCATCGTTGTTTCACTAAGCCCCCATGCAATTGGGTTAGAATTGTGTCATCATGTATAGGCAGAGCCTATAAAAAAGTCAAGGGGTAAGAACAATCCATAAAGAGAGGGTGATTTGCCCCACCAGAGGAAATTATCAGGTTGGTAGGGTTATGCAGCCTAGTAATTAGGATAAGGATCGGGCATCTTTTAAAAAATGAGGATTTATGTTAATAATGATCTATGGAAAAATTGGAAAAAAGATATCGTTCCTTGAGGATTGTGGCTTGGATTTTCAAGTTTGGGGCATGGGTGAGCTTTGTATGTGGATTCGTTATGTTTTTCGCCATGCTTTTTGGGGGGAAGCTCTTGTTTCACATGGCAGAGGGGAGTAGTGCATACATTCCGTACATAGAGGCAGGTAGAACGTTTGGCCCCTTCATAGTCTTGGTTGGGTTTCTCCTCAATACCCTTGTTCTGTATGCGGTTAGCAGTACGATCTATCTTTTTATAGACATTGAAACCAACACCCGGAAAATTGCTTTGCTCCTTTCAGGCTCCGATGTTGCACGCTTTTCCTCTCCCCCGCCAAAAAAGCCCGATGAAACGTCTTCTTAAGGTCTTGGGGGTACTCTTGGTGTTTAGCTCCCTCGGAATGGGGCTGGTTTCTTGTATGCCCCCTACAGCAGCGGTGTCCCGCGAGAAGAGTGTTAAAAGGGAAGTGATACATGTTCTGCTCACCATGCAGACCGCTTATGAGAAACGAAATATCGATGAGTTTATGGTCTGGGTGAGCAATAAGTACCGCAAGCGTGCAGCATTCAGAAAAGAGATCTTGAAAGATTTTGATGCCTCTCGGGATATTCGGCTTAGGATCGTAATCGACCGGATCCTGGTCGGTGACAAAGGCGCAGATTTGAGAGTTCATTGGTTTCGCACCTGGGTGCCTTTCCCAGGAGGGAAGGTCAAAAAGACGGAAGGTCAGGCGCGGTTCATGTTTACCTTAAACCCGATCCGCCTTTTATTTCAAGTGGGGGAAAAACCGTTTGGGCTTCCTGGTACAGGCTTATGAATGGATGAATACCATCGCTTTCAAATCTCGCCCTTCCACCGTTGCCGGGCGAGAGAGAGGAATTTGTTTCGGACATCATCCGGCATGATACTGAAAGTAAAGGATACGGAAGCTCCAGAAAATTCCTTCTTGATGGCAGACTCAACCGCAGCTGCCAAATAGTCTTTGATGGGAATATTGGGGAAGGGGACCAGTAATTCAAGTGAGATTCTTTTACCGCTCACCTGTGCTTCCCCAATCATGCCAAGCTCATAAAATGTGGCGGCGATTTCCGGGTGTTCTATGTCTTTGACGATCTCTTTTATCCGTTCAACTGGAATGTCCTGACCCATTTAGACCTCCTTATGTTCTGATCCGTATCACGCGTTTCTTCCCTGCCCTCAAGGTAATTCCCTCTCCGGCAAGGGCTTGTCTGGGAACGGTTGCGTCCAGGCTCGTGATACGTTCGTTATTCAGATATCCTCCCCCCTGTCTGATCAATCGCCTTGCCTCGCTCCTGCTTTTAACGAGTCCACTAAAAACAAGGAGCTCAACAAGGGTGATTTTATCCTTTTGGTTGGTGCCTGGATAGGTCACCGTGGGGATGGAGGCACTTTGATCTATTTTGATGGTGTGGATGGAGGAAGAGGTTTTGATCTCACCCTCAGGATCGGCCGGGCCAAATTGCTGAATGGAAGCCAAGTAAGCATCTTTTGCGGCTATTTCGCCATGAGTGATACGGGTTGCCTCATAGGCGAGGATCTCCTTAGCGCGGTTTAAGGCCCGGTCTTTCAATGCTCCAAGTCGTCTCACTTCATCCATGGGAAGGAGGGTAAAAAGCCCCAGGAATCTTTCTACATC
>JALTIG010000133.1 GCA_027004185.1 bacterium
GAGGCATGGACACAATGCACAATAAATATATGGTATGTTAGCCGGTGATATGTATGGAGTTCGAAATTTATACAGATGAAAGTTATATTACAGGAGAAAGATATAGGAGTATAGCTGCATTTTCTTGTAAGGCTGATCACAAAGATAAAATTTATAACAACCCCTGAAAATACTATTGAAAGAATCTAGTATCAAAGAATTCAAGCCCTTACATCGCCACGCCAGGCATGGTAAACCCCCGCTATCTTGTCGATCTCTTTGTCGGCCAGCTCCAGATGCACTCGGTCGATGAGGTGCCCCATCTTGCGGGCGTCGATAAAGAGGGTCTCGCCACGACGGTCCCGGTGTCCTTTTTTGGGTCACCCTGCTTGGAGCGCGTAACAAACCAGAGGCACACCGGAATCTGGGTGGTGTAAAAAAGCTGCCCGGGCAGAGCGATCATGCAGTCCACCAGATCGGCCTCGATGATATTTTTTCGGATTTCACCCTCACCGGAGGTGTTGGTTGCCATGGAGCCGTTCGCCATGACGAAACCGGCGATCCCGGACGGGGCCAGGTGGTGGATGAAGTGTTGAATCCAGGCGTAGTTGGCGTTGTTTGCCGGCGGCACCCCGAATTTCCAGCGAACATCGTCCTTCAGCCGCTGACCACCCCAGTCCGACATGTTGAACGGCGGATTGGCGAGGATGAAATCGGCCTTCAAATCCTTGTGCAGGTCGTTGTGGAAACTGTCGGCGTGGTGCGTGCCAAGGTCGGCGTCGATCCCGCGGATGGCCAGGTTCATCTTGGCCAGTTTCCAGGTGGTGGGGTTCGATTCCTGGCCGTAAACGGCGATGTCTCCCCGGTGTCCCCCATGTTCTTCCACGAATCTTTCACTTTGCACAAACATGCCGCCCGAACCGCAGCAGGGATCGAAAACGCGGCCCCTGAAGGGCTCAATCATGTGGACCAACAGCTTGACCACGCACTGTGGCGTGTAGAACTCCCCACCGCCCTTGCCTTCGGCCGCGGCAAAGCGGCCCAGAAAATATTCATAGACGCGGCCGAGAATGTCCTTGGAACGGGAGACCTTGTCGCCCAACCCGATGTTTCCGATGATGTCAATTAGTTCCCCCAGCCGGGTTTTGTCAAGGTCGGGTCGGGAGTAATCTTTTGGAAGCACCCTTTTGAGAGAGGGGTTTTCCCTCTCAATGGCGACCATGGCGTCGTCAATAGCCTTGCCGATAGTAGGTAACTTTGCCTCGGCCTGAAGTTTTCCCAGCGGGCCTCATTCGGAACCAAAGGGCTTCGATTCCGGCTGTGCGGATGTCACTTATGATCTTTGCCCCTGTTGTGCCCATTTATAATTCTTTGATTTCCCGTAAGCATTCCCTGAGGGCTTTTCGCCAGTGCTTAGGGGTAATGTTCAATTCCTTCCATGTTTCTGTTTTGTCTAGAACGCTGTAAGACGGACGCTTGGCCTTGAGCTTATATTCACTGGAGCAGATGGGGTAAATGGGGATCGTCTGTGAGATCAGTTTGAGGGCATATGCTTCCTCCTGGATCGCGATGGCGAAGTCATACCAGCTCGCTACGCCGGCATCCGACCAATGATAGGTGCCTTTCAAGGAAGGTTTCCCTACTATTTTCCAGAGTGTTTCTGCCAGGCCCCGGGCCCAGGTGGGAGACCCAACCTGATCATCCACCACCTTTAGAGTCTCCTTTTCCTGGATGAGTTTTAGGATGGTTTTGACAAAGTTGTTGCCATGGGACGAATAGAGCCAGGAGGTTCTGAGAATAACGGCTTGGCCTTCGGCAATCTCTTTGATCTTCTTCTCCCCTTCCCATTTGCTTTTTCCGTAAATGTTTAAGGGAACAGGGGTATCTTCAGGCCTATAGGGATGTGACTGACGCCCGTCGAAGACAAAGTCTGAGGAGATATGGATGATCCGTGCGTGATGTCTTACTGCGATTTCGGCGAGAAGAGCAGCCCCTCTGGCATTAACTTCAAAGGCCTTCCTGGGTTCCTCTTCTGCCTTGTCCACTGGGGTATAGGCCGCCGTATTGATGATGACATGAGGGGCGATCTCTCTGATAGATTTCTCTGTTCTTTCAGGTTGGCATATATCGAGTTCCTGCCGGGTTAAGGCGATGACTTCCCATGAGGAAGGGGCCGTTTTTACCAGCTCTGTTCCGGCTTGCCCCTTCGCACCGGTGATGAGTACTCTCTTTTCCATAGAGTTTGTATGATCCATGTGCCTTTGGCCACAGCGTTCGGTTTGTCTATCGGTTCTCTTTTATGACCCGGAGAAGATACTGCCCATAGTCATTCTGTTTCATTCTTTTGGCGAGTGTTTCAAGCTGTCTGACGTCGATATATCCCATACGATAGGCGATCTCCTCGGGGCAAGATATCTTGAGCCCCTGCCGTTCCTCAACGACTTTCACAAAATTTGCTGCATCGAGAAGAGAGATATGGGTTCCCGTATCCAACCACGCGATACCCCTACCGAATAGCTCTACTCTCAGAAGCCCGCGTTTTAGGTATTCTCGGTTTACATCGGTGATTTCAAGTTCCCCTCTGGAGGATGGGGTAAGGTTCTTGGAGATAGAGACCACGTTTTCATCGTAAAAGTAGATGCCCGTAACGGCATAATTAGACTTGGGGTTTTTAGGTTTCTCTTCAATGTCGATGACATTTCCGTGACTGTCAAAGCTGACTACCCCATAGCGCTGTGGATCCCTGACATAGTACCCAAAAACTGTGCCACCCTTTGATGTTTGATTGATCTGCTGGAGTCTGCGTGCCAACCCATGCCCATACACGATATTATCCCCTAACATGAGGGCACACGGATGGCCGTTTAAGAACGCTTCACCGATGAGGAAGGCCTCGGCGATCCCCCTGGGTTTTTCCTGCTGTGCATATTCCAGGTGAATCCCCCACTGGTGCCCATCGCCCATTAGGGCTTCATACATCGGCAGGTCTCTCGGTGTGCTGATAATAAGAATTTCTTTGATTCCCGAAAGCATCAAGGTAGAAAGGGGGTAGTAGATCATGGGTTTATCATAAACGGGAAGTAACTGCTTGCTAATAGAAAGTGTCAAGGGGTAAAGTCTGGTACCGAGTCCCCCGGCGAGGATGATTCCCTTTCGGTTTAGAGGCGAATAAGTCATGCAAGTATCCCTTTCTATCTGTAGGTTTCGGGTCTAACCGGACGATAACCGCGGTAATCTTTACCATGTTTTCCCTTTCAAAACAACTTTGTTTCACGCAGGACATCCCCCAAAATTCTCTTAAAAAATTAAGGGGGTCTTTTATAATCAGGTAGTTAAGTCAATTACGAAGTGAAACTGTAAAAAATGGGGGAACTTTTTGCAAATGTAATAAGATTCGGTATTGCCTGAATAACCTAATATG
>JALTIG010000134.1 GCA_027004185.1 bacterium
AGGTAGTAATTGGATGGCACCAAGCGCCGTAAGGCTTAATAGGGAACCCCGTGAGAATCGGGGACCGGCCCGCGGCTGTAAGTGGGGACGAAAACCGCAGAGATGCCACTGGGTTTTAAAAGCCTGGGAAGGCCCGGCAAGTAGGATGATCCACGAGTCAGAAGACCTGCTTGGATGCAAATAAGGCTTACCCCTCGCGGACAAGGGGTAGGGTCATAAGTTTCTGAGGATAAAAAAGGGAAATCCCCGGATCATTCAAAGACGGTCCGGGGATTTTTTATGTCTAAAGGTAGACGGAAGGAGGTGAGAGTATGAAAACGGGGGTCATTTTTTACGTGGCAGGGGAGCATCCCATCAGCGAGGGTATGGAGGCCATGGACCTTGCCAAGAAGTTAGGGATCCATGTGGATAGGGCCATGCTGGTTTCCAGGACAACCGGGTATGAAAGTGTCGTGGATGCCTGGTGGGCCCTTTTGACGAAGGGGATGAAGTGCGTAATGTGCTGTGTTGTAACAACCCAGGATGGAGAAAACTTTAAGCTGACCGCGGAACCCTTGCGTTTGTGCGGGTGAAGGGAGGCGATCGATGAAAAGATGGAGGTTTTGAAGGCTCGGCTTCAGGTGATGGAGAGCCAGCTTAAGCAGCAGCGTAGGTTAATCGAGAGACAAAGTGAGCTTATTATTGCCTTTGCGCGTTACAGTCAGACGAACAGGGATTTAGCGTGAGGATGATGCGGTGGGGTTGGCCTATGGGCAGACGCTCCTGACCGGTGATTACAAGCGTGCCAATGACCACACGGCGAATGAGCAGTATATTGAGGCCTATTATCGTTGGCAGTTACACAAGCGGTTTGCTCTGATGGGGGATTTTCAGTGGATCAAGAATGCAGGAGGCGATTCTGAAGCCAGCGACATCTATATCTTTGGACTGAGATCTCAAATTGATTTCTGGCATAAATGGAGGAAAGCGATGAAGAAAGTGTGTTTGATATTTTTAGTAAGTGTGTTAATCTTAGCAACCGTTTCAACAAGTTTTGCAATGTTTATGGGAAAAATGCCAAACAAAAAGGCTATTGTGCTGGCCGATTTCGGAACTACGTATCTCTCGGCCTTAAAGGCGATCACCACCATTCAGAGTGAGGTCAAGAAGGATTTCCCGAACGTTGAGGTCAGAATGGCCTTTACATCCAATATCATTCGCAACATCTGGCATAAACGTCGGAATGACGCTGCCTTTATGAAAGAGCACGGGAAGGAGCTAAAGGAATTTTTGAATATCAAGGGGCCTCTGGCGACCATCGCAGATCTTCAAGATGAGGGCTATCGTACCATCATCGTTCAACCCTGTCACATCTATTCCGGCGAGGAATACACGGATCTCTGTTCCTACGTGAATGGTCTGAATACTATTAAAACCATCAAGGTCAAATATATGCCCTTCGTCAAGCTGGTGATTGGGCGTCCCGCCCTGGGGACCTACGGACCGGTTCACGATTATCACAAGGATATGCACTTGGCGGCCAAGGCCCTGAAAGTGGATGTAGAACTGGCCAAAAAGGATCATGCCGCCCTGGTCTATATGGGGCATGGCAACGAATATTACAGCACTGGCATTTACGCCGAGTTCCAGCAGGTGATGCGGCGGGTCTATCCCGGTGTAGAGATCTTCATCGGGACGGTGGAAGGATTTCCTTCTCTTGAGGACGTGGTCGCCGCCCTTAAGCAAGCCAAGGTGAAACGGGTCGTCCTGAAACCGCTCATGATTGTCGCGGGAGATCACGCCAACAACGATATGGCAGGGCCCGACAGGGATTCCTGGAAGAATACCATCAAACGGCTGGGCATCCATGTTATTCCCATCATCCACGGCCTGGGGGAGAATCACGCCTGGGCGCGCATCTACGTGCAGCATATCAAGGATGCCATCAAGGACAACCACGTGAAGTTCTAAAGGATGATGACGCGATATGAACAGAAGGGCGCCCCGCGCATGAAACGGGGCGTCCTAACCTTTCTCTTCCTCTTTCTGTTGCTGATAGGCATGATCTTGATTTCGACAGGAATGGGATATATCTCTATCTCCCCTCTCGATATATTGAAAGTGATAGCCGCAAGGCTGACCCACGATGCCGGTTTTCTCAGAGGAATAGACAGGGTATTCCCGTATGTCATTTGGCAGGTGCGCCTACCGCGTATCCTGACCGCAGTGATCGTAGGATCTGGCCTATCCATTTCCGGGGTGGTTTTCCAGGGCATCCTCCTCAACCCCTTGGCGGATCCATATACCCTCGGGGTCTCAGCCGGGGCAGCCTTTGGCGCGTCCATTGCACTACTGCTTGAGCCGCCTTTCCTTGGAATCTATGCCGTTCCCTTCTTCGCCTTCCTTGGAGCGCTGCTGACGCTTCTTTTTGTGCTGTCTATTTCCTCCTTTGAAGGGAGAATCGCCTCCAACAACCTGATTCTGGCCGGGATCATCGTGGCAACGATTCTGTCGGCAGGCATCAGCTTCATCAAATACGTGGCGGACGAACAGGTCAGCGTTATTATTTTCTGGCTGCTGGGAAGTTTCAGCTCCCGGACCTGGATCGATGTTTTCCTGACCTTTGGGATCGTCACGGCGGGAGGGCTTTTCTGCCTCTACTTTGCACGTGATCTGAACGTCATGGCCCTTGGAGACCGGATCGCCCTTTCGCTGGGGGTCCAGGCAAGCAGGGCGCGCGTGATGCTCCTCATCGCTGCTTCCCTGATAGCGGCAGGATGCGTTGCGGTTTCCGGCATTATAGGGTTTGTCGGGCTGGTCATCCCCCATCTGATGCGTTTCGTGGTGGGCTCGGATAACCGGGTGCTGATCCCAGCCTCGGCATTGTTGGGAGGAAGTCTGCTCTTGTTCGCAGACACAATCACGCGCGCGGTGCTGCCCCATGAGATACCGATTGGGGTGCTGACAGCTCTAATTGGTGGACCAGTTTTCTGCTATATCTTCCGGAAACACCGGAGGGTCATGATTCATGGATAAGCCCATCTTCGAGCTTTCGAACCTCCGCTTCTCCTTTGGTCGGCACCCTATCATCGATGGGATTGACCTGGCATTCGAACCGGGACAATTCCACGGCATCGTGGGGCCAAACGGAAGTGGCAAAACCACCCTGCTGATGCTGATGTTAGGATATTATCATGCGAATTCGGGCCGGATTCTCTTCAAAGGAAAGGATATCGCAACCCTTTCCAGACGGCTTCTCGCAAAGGAGATTGCCCTGGTTCCACAGGATTTTTCCATAAACTTTGATTTTTCGGTGCGGGATGTGGTGATGATGGGGCGATACCCCTACCTGCCCAGGTTTTCCGCCACCAGCCGGGAGGAAGCCCAGAAGGTCGCGTCGGTCCTGGAGGAGATGGGGAT
>JALTIG010000135.1 GCA_027004185.1 bacterium
CTGAAGAAGAGGTTGTCCGCGAGGTCATGCTTGGGCGATCCCGGGTAAAAGAGATGATGTCTCCCATTGACGTGGGAAATCTATTCATTTTTGGATTTTCAAGATACGGGGCTTACCTCGTTGGAGAAGATCTTCCGTTTGATGGTGGGATGGTTTTGACCTATTAGCGAGGAACTCGAATGCCTGAAACGGTACAGCTCATCATTGGGATCACCTTTTTAATCCTCGTTTACACCTTGACTCGCTACGGCATTGCTTGGAAGATGCAGCGGGTAGCCAAAGAGATCGTTGAGGACTTGAGGCGCAAGGGGGCGATCAGCCCGGAAAGCGCTGTATCCCTCCCATACGAAAAGCCCAACTATTTACACATTGGGATGCGGGATTACCGTCCAAAGGTCCTGGCCTCCCTGGTACAGGAGGGATATGTAGGCAGGACGGAAGAAGGTAAATACTTCCTGCAGGGCCCGGATCTTCTAAAAGAAGAAGGGGGATAGACAAGCGAGATCTATATGACAAAATTACAAAAAATCCCCAGAATAGATTTAGATCCTTTAACTAAAGACTATAGTTTTATTGAAAAATTACCCATTGGAATTTCCAAGTAACTTAAAGGAATACCTATAGTTTGTAATCTAAAAATCTATAATATATCTTTCCCTTAAATAGAAGGGAGGGCATTACATGAAGAAGTCCTTAGTGATTATTGGGATTATCATTTTAATTATTGTCATCGGTGTCGGTGCATTGTATTTCGTGGTCAGGGCGTATCTGACTCCTGAAAAGGTATCGGCCCTGCTATCTCAAAAGCTGGAGTCATCCCTGCACCACAAGGTCACGCTGGGACCGGTTACCACCGGGTTTTCCTCCGCCAATGTTCAGAACCTCACCCTCTTTTCCAAAAACCCCAAAGACAAAACTCCCATTTTAACCATTAAGGAGGTTAACCTCTCCTTTTCCCTCATCCCACTTCTGAAAAAGAGATTGGACATCCAGAAAATCGTCATAATTTCTCCGAATCTATACCTGGTTAGGGAAAAGAATGGAAGGTTAAACTGGCAGGAAGAGTTCAAAAAGATCTCACTTAACCTTGAGGAAAGAAAAAATCCCTCAGGAACCGGTTTCTCGCTTGTTTCTTCTGCCTATGCCAAAGAAGCAGCAGATCCCATGTCAAGCAGCTTTGCCATTCAAGTGGAAAAGCTGGAAATTAGGAATGGAACGGTTGCATGGATGGACAGAACCCTTACCCCAATATACAAAGCCAGCCTGACCTCTATCATGGTGGATCTGGAGAACTTTTCCCTGAAAAAACCCATTAGCTTTCATGTAAAGGGTATCTTAAAGAGAAAAAAAGGAACCCGATTCGAGCTTAAAGGTCGCTTCTATCTCGCCCGGAAAAACCTTGAGGCGACCCTCCATCTTAACCCCGTTTTTCTCACGGACATTACCCCATATACGGAAAAAAGGAAGGTTCGCTTCCTCGGAGGGAGGGGGGATCTCAATCTCGAAGTCTCCTCCCAAAGACTCAAAAGCTGGGTCGTCACTCAGAAGATCTCTCTCCAATCCGTCAGGATCCAGGCGCAGCACAGAACGACCCGCCCTTTTGAAGCAAGCCTCCAATTAGACGCATCCCTCGACCTAAACAGGGATACCCTTTCTCTTAAGAGCCTAAAGGGAAAACTCATGAATACCGATTTCAGTCTCCATGGAAGACTTGAAAGATTGCATTCATCTCCAACAGGAACCTTCCGACTCGTTTCCAATAGAATGGATCTTGACACCCTGCTGGGTGTGTCCGGGTTTGCGCATAACGTATCGGAAAAGGGAGCAGAAAAATCCACCCCCGTCAAGCCTCTGAAAAAAAGCAAAGGCGCCCCCATCTCCAAGAAGGGGAGGGGAGGGTTTGTCCCCCTACCGACTCTAACCATCCAGAGCATGATCCACCATTTGCTAATCAAAAAGATCAGGATTGAAGAGGTCAGGGCCAAACTTGTCACCAAGGGACACAAAGCGATCCTGAATCCTTTTTCAGCCAGGATCTATGGTGGAACTGTAAAAGGTATATTCCTGATTGATCTCTCGCACAGTAGCCCAATTGTCAAGGAAAAGGTATCCATCGAAGACGTAGATATGGCATCCTTCTTTACCGATTTAAAGCCCAAGATGAAAGGGAAATTCACAGGACATCTTTTCGGGAAAACCCGGGGCGAGGGAGCTATTGAGGTTCCCTCTACCTATAAAGGGAAAATTCTCTTCCACGTGGAGAAGGGATCCATAAAGAATAGCGGGATTTTGAAGGTAGCGGCTATCCTCCTGAGACTACCCTCCCTCACAAACCTTCAGTTCGATAGGCTGGAAGGAAAGATTTATATTAAAAACCGTAAAGCTGTAGTAGAGTCAGCAGACGCAAGGGCCAAGGATCTTTTATTGAACGTAAAAGGGGTCATCAGCTTTGAAAAAAAGCTCGATCTCTATGCCAGGCTTGAGGTGCCCTACAGAGTGATACGGATAGCACTCGGAAAGCGCAGCGAGTTATTCGCATACAGAACGGATACGGCAGGGAAAAAGTGGACCATCATTCCCCTCAAGATAAAGGGTACAACTACTCATCCCCTTGTAACGGTCAGGTTTGAGAAAAAGGCAGTAGAAAGGATGATCGAAAAAAACGTTCATGGCAAAACGATCAAAAAGCTTTTGGAAAAACTCTTTCGTTAAACTGTATGATGTAGAAAAGCCATCCTCCTATTCAGGTCAATGCCTTTAAAAAAGGATCTGGTCTTGTCCGATGAAATCTACTCCATCATTCACCCTCGCGTAAAAAGATCTCGACGGAGCTCTAAAGCCTGCGAAAAAAATCTCTTAAGCAACTTCTATCAAAGGGACTTGACAATCATTTTAGGAATTGTTAGACAATATTCGCTGATTATTCAGTAAGGAAGTTTTAAACGCGTTTTAAATAGAAGAAAGGAGGGGTAAATGAATAAATCAGAGCTGGTTCATGTGGTGGCAGAAAAGGCGGGGTTAAACAAGGCATCGTCTGAAAAGGCTGTTAACGCTGTTTTCGAAGGGATATCGGAGGCACTTGGAAAGGGTGAGAAAGTCAGTCTGGTTGGATTCGGCACATTCAGCGTCAGCCAAAGAGCCGCGAGGGTTTGCAGAAATCCACGGACGGGTGAAAAGATTAATGTTGATGCAGTGAAAGTTCCAAAGTTTAAACCGGGGAAGGGCTTAAAAGACAGGGTAAGTTAAATCTATTAAGCTACTTTCTATCGGGCGGGTAGCTCAGGTGGGAGAGTGCCGGCCTTACAAGCCGGAGGTCACAGGTTCGAACCCTGTTCCGCCCACCAAAACTTCATAAATGATTTATAAGTGATTATGCGGGGGCGTAGTT
>JALTIG010000136.1:0-1310 GCA_027004185.1 bacterium
TCATCTGCAGGGATATCCTCATCCACCACGATGACCCCCTTGAGGCCGTAGTGGCCCGTGGTGGTAGAGATGACCGCCGTGCCCACGTGCATGGAGTGGCCCGGGTACATCTGTTTTACGGAGACGATAGCCCAGAAACGGCCCGTGGACTCGGGTGGTATGTAAACGGACTGGATGCCGGGAACGCGCATGGTTTCCAGGTCAGTCCAAAGGGTGGCGGTTCGGTTCAGAGATTGGATCATGTGCGTGTCATTGACAGGTTTTCCTACCGAGGTGGACCAGAAAATAGGTTTCTTCCGGCGGATTATCCTCTTGACCTCCAGACAGGGTTTGGGGAGTTCCTCGCCCGCCTTACCAGAATAGTAACCGGTGTATTCGCCGAAGGGACCTTCCTCCCGGAAGTTTTCCGGGTCGATGAACCCTTCCAGGACAATTTCGGCATTAGCGGGGATTGGCAGACCTGTCAAGTCGCTTTCGATAACCTCGACAGGTTCACCACGGAGCGCTCCAATGATGTCATATTCGCTGGTCTCGGCCGAGACCAGGGTGCTGGATACGAGAAACATGATGGGGTCACACCCGATGACCGAAGCGGCCGGCATGGGTTTCCCCATCTTTTTATATTTCTGGAGCATGAAGTCTGCGTGTTTTCCCTTGATAATCTGGACACCCATGTGTTTTTCATCCAGTATCTGGGATCGGTAGGTCCCCAGGTTGACCCACCCCGTGTCCGGATCCTTGGTGATGATATAGTGGGCGGTTCCGATAAACCGTCCGCCGTCCTGGGGATAGAAATAGGGGGCGGGGAAGTCGAAAAGGTTGACATCGTCACCCTCCACCACCATCTCCATGACCGGACCGTCGGAAACGGTCTTCGGGGGGATCAACTGCTTGGTCGTGAGCCGCATCCATTCCTTGGCCATCTGGGACATGGTCCTGTCTGTGGACATCCCGAGGGCAATGGCCAGTTTCTTCGGAGTGGTAAAGGCACTGGTAATGACGGGGATGTCATAGCCCTTGACATTTTCGAACAGGAGCACCGGCCCCCGTTTCTGTTCATTCAGTGTAGCGATATGAGAGAGTTCCAGGTTCCAGTCCACTTCCGCTGTGATTCGTTTCAAGATACCTTCCTCTTCGCACTTTTCGATAAAATCTCTCATGTCTTTCATATAATTGACTCCTTTTTGGTTAGAACAGTTTTTATGTTGACAGCGAACTTTTGATTATAATTATGCCAAAAAGAAATTAGTTTGCAAGCAAAATAAATTTATGTTTGTATAAGAAATACTAATGGTAACACTATATTCTTA
>JALTIG010000136.1:1320-3388 GCA_027004185.1 bacterium
AATGAGGCTCATGGCATCCACCTGTTTTTTAACCTTTTCCTTTTCGTTCTTCTTTCTCTTTTTCTGGCTCCAGAAGGTTTCAGGCCGGGCCTGAAGAACCACGACGCTGTCCGGGTAGGGTAAATCCGCGTCAATGGCCCATTCGATATCCGACGGGGTGCCGTAGTATTTTTCAATCGTTTTTCCGATTCGGCAGAGTTCCAAAAGCTCATCATCCGTGATCGATGGGACATCTTTTCGCTCATCCGGGACCGGTCCTTCGTCCACGCGATTCGCTTCTGTGTTAACACGGTATTCCATTTCCTTTGTGGAGATGGTTCTCTTCAGGATGTCAAAGGTAACCTTGTCAACAAGAAACTCGTCCGGTGTGACGGTGCCGCTGACCACGCTTTCTCCCAACCCCCAACTTGAATTGACCGATATTTTTGACCGGTCTCCGTTGATGGGATTTAAGGTAAACATGACGCCAGCACACTTGGCATGAACCATTTTTTGAACCACAACAGCGATCTTTTCCCGCTCGTGGCTAAAGCCATGATTTATCCGGTAGGCAAGGGCTCGATCACAGAACAGACTGGCCCAGCAGTTTTTGGTGTGTTGCACTACGCTCTTCTCGCCTGTAATCCAGAGGTAGGTATCCTGCTGACCGGCAAAGCTGGCATCGGGTAGGTCTTCTGCTGTTGCACTTGAACGAACGGCTACAGGTAGGTTTTCCACTCCTGCGGTTTCAATGAGTTTTCGATAGGCGGATACAATATCCTCGATAATCTTGTCCGGAATTTCCTGTGCCCATACGATTTCAAGGACAGCCTGCGAGATGGATGAAAGGCTTCCCGGTTCTTTCAGGTCAATCTTTTCGAGCATGGGGAAGATGGTTTTTCGAATGCCAGCGGCGTCCATAAAATCATTATAGGCCTGTGTAGTTACACAAAAACCAGGGGGAACCCGGATACCAGCCTGGGTCATTTCACCCAGGCTGGCACCTTTTCCTCCCACCAGTTCAAAGGTTTTACGCCCACTTTCCTCGAACCAGAGGATATAAGGTGGTTTACGGAACATGATGATTCCTCCTGGTACTAACGGATGATTTCCACCTTCCCTGTATTCCCATCCACGATGATTTTATCTCCTGTCTTGATAGCTGCCGTGGCATGACCGGTTCCCACAACAGCCGGCATGCCATATTCACGGCAAACAATGGCGGCATGGCACATGATACCGCCCACATCTGTAACGGCCGCTTGGATCTTGGAAAAGGCCGGTGCCCAAGATGGAGAGGTCGTTGGGCACACCAGGATATCCCCATCCTTGATATTGCTGATTTCATCCACGCTTCGACAGACGCGGGCGATTCCCTCAACCCTTCCGGGGGAGCCGGCAAACCCCTGGAGCTCTGTGAGATCCGTGATATTTTCTGCTTCCTTGGCCTTCGCCCAGGACTCCATGGTGTCATTTGTGATTCCCCACAAGACGATGGTAAAGGGTTCCTCAATCTTTTCCGGAGCTGTGCCCACTGCTGGGAGAGGGGTCCACTCACGGAATTTTTTGTGGACATCCTTGCGCCACGCTACCTCTTCCGGCCAATAAAGCGGGCCGTAGGGCTTGGTGCCGGTGGCCCAGGCCGTGACAATATCCCAGAGGGCCTGTTTGATTTCGTGACGGTTTAGGTACCAAAGGTCCTCGACGTCTTCAATAAACCCATGGTCCTTTAAAATGGCTCCAACCTGCCGCATCCTGTTCCAGAATATGGAGTGGAACCAGTGTTCCACGTAAAAGAGGTGGTTTTCCACATAGGGAAAGACCGTTCGAGAAGTGCCGAGGAGTGTGTCGAACTGCTGGCGATCTTCATCAGTTTCCAGAAGATCGCGGTATTCTTCCGTGATCTTGTCCCGCTCCTCCTGAAGCCGTTTCAGGGGACGTTCCAGATTTTCACCCTTTTTGACCTTTTCGATGTAGATCTTGATGGAATCGATGGGCACATTCAGGTTGTCGTTCCAGCAGTGGTCATGGTGGTACCACCCGGTTCCAGAAGAGATATAGAACCAGGGATCCCGCGCCTCTTCGAAGG
>JALTIG010000137.1 GCA_027004185.1 bacterium
TTCATTCCCCAGTCATAGGAGTTGGATCCCTTTAGGAAAAACCCTTCCGTTTTTTGCGGGACATCGGTATGGAATTTTTTCGCCTCCTTTAGGCCATCCACATCAGGCATAATCAGATACCTCCTCTCAGGCGGAATCTTTTTGATAGATAAGGCAGGAAGATCTTAGAGGTTGGCAACCTTCCGCCATCCCTCCGACTTGAGACGTTCAACGCGGCCGATCCCCCAAGCCTTCAACTCTTCTATAAATTTCCTCCGATCCACCTTGGCAAGTTTCATGATCTCTTTACGTTCCTTCAATTTGTCTTCGATGTCTGTAGGAGTAAAGCCGTTCCAGGAGAAATATCCCTTATCGAAGATGAAATCGGGTGTAATAACCTCTTCCGGAATCCCTTCGCTCATAAGAAAGACCCTGGCGGCTTGCATATCGAATGCAAGAATCCACCCATTGTCCCGCACCATAGTCTTCGGATCAAAGGTAACACCCTTACTGCATGACGGACAGTAGAGATGGGTAAGGATAGGTGGGGGAAGGAGGTCATAGAGGTTCATAAAATTGGCCTTCTCCCTTCCGCATTCGCACGGTATAATGTGGTTTTGGCACATAGCAAGCTTACCTCCTCGATATCAACTTTATCGTGCCATATCCCCGAGGACACTGTCAAGTGCGCCAAGGAGGGCCTGATTGGCCTGAGGGGTTCCAATCGTGATACGGGCCCAATGAGGCATTCCCCACGATTGGCTACACCGGATGAGCACCCCATACTCGGTAAGGCGTCGGCAAATCTCATCCGATTCCGATGCGAACTCAACGAAAATGAAGTTCGCCTGGGAAGGGATTACCTTGAGTCCGCGCTGAGTCAATTCGGCCTGGAGCCTTTTACGTTCCTCTCTTACTGCCCTTGTAACCTTCCTGTAATGTTCCGTGTCAGAAAGCGCCCCTAATGCGGCCTGGATCGCCATTGTAGAAACACAGAAGGGCTCCCGCACCTTGTAAAGGGCCTGTATGACTTCTTCAGACGCCATAGCATACCCGATCCGCATCCCCGCGAGACCATAGACCTTAGAAAAGGTTCTCAAGGAGATCACAGGATATCCTTTTTGAATCCACGAGAGCACGGGCGGGATTTTGTCCAGGTCCATGAAATCCACATAGGCTTCGTCTAAAACGACAAGGATGCCTTCTGGAAGGGCCTTGAGAAACGTCTCAATATCCCCGGGTGCTAGGACAGTTCCTGTCGGGTTGTTGGGGTTACAGATATAGAGAAGCTTGGTCTTCGGGCCCACGGCATCTCGCAACCCCTCGAGATCAAACCGGTATGCGTCATCAAGGGGAAGACCCTTGGGAGTTCCCATCGCGATGAGCGTAGAGGACTTGTAGATGGAAAAGGTCGGCTCGCAGAAAAGGACTTCGTCTCCAGGATCGATAAACGTGAATGCAATCAAGGAGATAAGGCCATCGGAGCCGTTGCCCAAAATGATCTGCTCTGGAGGGATTCCGTGCCTTCTCTGTAAGGCCTCTCTCAATTCCCACCCAC
Source organism: bacterium (assembly GCA_027004185.1). GTDB lineage: Bacteria > Desulfobacterota > S145-22 > S145-22 > S145-22 > S145-22. The sequence goes on from JALTIG010000137.1 coordinate 1,538, forward strand.
CTGGGTCAGGATAGAAATGGACGTTCAGGGCCGATTGTACAATGGCCTTCACTGCCGCGGGAGAAGGGCCATATAGGTTTTCGTTGAAACAGAGACGAGTCACATTAGAGACCTGCTCTCCGGGCTTGTCCGCAAGGTAAGACGACAACCCACCAATGCTACGGCGAACGGGGACTGTTTTCGCCCTTGAAGACTTTTTATTCATGTCTTGGTATTCTCCATTTCTATCATGATTGATTCTCACTTAATATAAACCACTGCCTACGGCTTTTTAGAGGTCCTCCATTCCACCCAACATCCCTGAGTTTAACAACAAAAAAACTGCGGGGATTCTACCCACTAATTTTTTAAAATCCTTCTAACCCCTTTCACACATCCATCGCTAGCAGGCCAACACCCTCTTTGCGTTCCGCGAACTAACCAGGAGGATGGGAAACTACTCCGTATAGCCCTCCTTCTTCAAGATGTCATAAATGAGTCTTCCTTTTCGAATACTCCTGAAAATAAGGGCCGATGTCATGGAGGCGGAAGATACGGCATCCGTGTCTGGGTTATATTGAATTGGTTGGGTCAGATTTCTTCCTGTAAGCACCCCCCGTATCTTCTCCACATCCTTTTTATCAAAGGGTTTGTTCCCAAACTTGGTTACGAAAATAGGGATAAAATCCTTTATGTCTCCCCGGCGGTCAAATAGATAAATAAAGGAGATATTATGGCAGATATCACACACCTTCCTTCCTGTTCCAATGACCGCAAACCACACATCCAGATTCCCTCCCTTTTTAAGCTTGATCATGAAAGTCTGCGAGACATCTTTAAGATTCAGGGGAGTTATCCCCACCGTCGTCACACCAGTCTCCTGAAGCCTCTTACGGATCATTGACCCAATCCGTTTCATGGTTACCTTTGTGCTGAGTGGCTTTGTGGCCGCCTGGCTTACAGCCCTAGGACCTTCTGTCACATTGCCATTCAGGATCTGATGGAGGGTATCCATGTATGCCTGTCTGTTTTCGATCATCCCCAGATGGGTGTCTTCAACTACGAACACACCCTTCTCCTTCTTGGCGATGAGGGTAAAAGGTGTCCCATCAGGCCACCCAATGCTTTCAAATGCTACAAAATCTTTATCTGGAATCAGAGGGAAGGGAATGCGTTTTTCTTGCCGGAAGTGATCCAGCTCAGTCTTGTTATTCCCAACGCCGATCCCAATCATCTTGACCCTTCCATTCAACGAAGGATCCCTCTTGATGGTCCTGTAGATCCTGTCCATCACATATGCCTGTTTCTGGCAGTGATAGCAATACTTGTTAAGAAATTCTACGATCAAGACCTCCGCCTTGACGTCATTTAGGTAGAATATCGGTTTTTCCGGTAATCCAAGATAGTCCCTATAAACCTTTTCACTTGGCGTCACAAGCTCCGTCAAGGGAAATTTATTTCCCACCCTGATAATTGGGAGGCCCTTTTTCCCCACACTGAAGGCAAGGCTTTTAAAGGGGCTAAAAGGGGAAAGGCCAGCGAATACCACCCCTATAGTAAAGAGGATTGTGTAAAATGTAATGCCTTTTTTCTGCGTCATGGGTCACCCCTTCCTTAAATAGGTTTACTGCTTTATAAAAGGCCTGAAACATTTTGGCCATGGTCCTTAGCTAAGGCATCCATCTGGATACCGGGGATATATCCCTGCTGTTCCGCGATGATATCAAGGTGGTGCGTGATCAACTCTTCAAGATCAAGAAAAAGTGGCATTGATTCTGGCAGATTCCGTTCATCGACGATCTTCAGATATCGTTTGCATAAATGGCAAAGGTGAATCCTGTGTATCCCATCCCCTTCAACTTCCAGATACCTGAGCTCTTTCTGTAACTCTTGCCCGCAGTAAGCGCATGTCATCCGCTTGAAGCGCCATTCATGACCGCATATCGCGCAATGAAGGTAAAGCTTTCCCCCCTCACCTCGTAACACACCCATGTCAGGTGGAAACCCGCACACAGGACACTTCCCACTCTCCCAACCGATTGCGAGCTCCTCCGTCAAGGTATCCTGAAAAGGAATCAAACAGATCTTAAAAATGTTCCGTAATACAAGAAAAAGCAAATGATTGTTTATATCTGGGATCTCAAAAACCGACCCGAGAAAAGCATGGCTACCCATGACGAACTGCTCAATAAATTGGCGTCCTCTAAGTCTTCCATCCAGCCGCTTATCTATCAAGATATGGAGATCCCGGTCCACCGAGTCTCCAATCCCCATCAGACCCTTTAGGAAAATATCCATTAAAAGCTCAAATTTCTTCTCCGGAACGGGAAAGTTCTTTCTGTCCACCAGGGGGAGTCCTTCCCGAAACTTCTCCTCAACATAGGGTGTAAGGACAACAGGCTTAAGGTCAGGCCGTACGCGGTCAATGGCGCTTTCTGTCAGATCAATCAAACGGCTGAAAACCTCCAGAAGCTCTCTATAGACCGGATTTTCCTTTGCCTCTTCTACACGTTTCCGCTTTAGTTCAAGACAGCTTCCATCCAAGCAATCAGACATGATCTTACTCCTTTTATACATCTTCATTGAAAATTTAACAATTCTTACTATACCTTTTCGCCCAAGATTGCAAGGTTTACCTGGGGTCAACCCTTTCAAAACACCTTGGATGACGTTTAAGCAATTTTTATTGAAAACAGTCAAAGGCTATGATAGTTTTATCAAAATGGTTGATAAGGAATTTTACAACGTTGTATTAGGGAAAGCCCCTGCCGATCTATTGATTGAGGATGCCTCGTTTCTGAACCCAATCTCGGAAGAAATTTACACTGGGTCCTTAGCCATTTCCCGGGGGATGATTGCCGGGTGGGGAAACATGCCTGCGAAAAGGGTTATCCGGGGAGAGGGCTGTGTGGTCTCTCCCGGACTGATTGACGCACATATTCATATTGAAAGCAGCATGCTCTCCCCCTTTGAATTTGCACATGCAGTCATCGCTCATGGAACCACGGCCGTTGTGGCGGACCCCCACGAGGTTGCAAATGTAGCAGGCTTAGAGGGAATTCAGTGGATGATGGAACAGGGCAGCAGAAGTCCGTTAAGGTTCTTCTGGGCTGCTCCATCTTGCGTCCCCGCCTCCCCTTTGGACACCCCGGGGTATGTCCTGGGGATTAGCGAGATTGAAACCCTGCTTGACATGGAGGAAGTGGTCTGTCTTGGCGAGGTCATGAACTACCCAGGCGTTATCTACGGAGACGAGCTCCTCCATGCAAAGATCACCGCCGCAAGAAAGAGGGGGATCCCCATAGATGGTCATGCACCTGGGCTTTCTGGGAGGGAACTCTTCGCATATCTGTCGGCAAGGATCGATACGGACCATGAATGTACCACCATCCAGGAAGCGGAAGAAAGGCTTCGCCTCGGCATGCTAATACAAATGCGCCAGGGCAGTTCTGCTCATAATCTCGACACCCTTATCCCCCTCATACATTCCGCCTGGGTGGATCGCCTCATGTTTGCAACGGATGACAAAAACCCCTTGGATCTGTCAGAGAGAGGACATCTCGACGAACATCTCCGGATGTGTGTGCGGAGAGGAATCCCCCCTGCAAAAGCCATAAGGCTTACTACTCTTCATCCCGCCCGGCATTACCGACTGCGTGGAATTGGCAGCTTGGCACCCGGAAGCCAGGCAGATCTCGTTTTCTTCAAGGATTTAAAAAATTTTGAGGTCTTTAAGGTCATAATTGGAGGCGAGATTATTTATGAAGAAGGCCGGTTCTTAGGGCATTTTGAGAGGGGAATCCCTCCCCCGTCCTCTTCCATGAATGTGAAGGGAATATCCGCTGCCGCTCTCCAGGTTCGTCGCAAATCAGAGTTCATGAAGGTTATCGACATCCATCCCGGCCAACTCCAGACGGCAAAAGAGGTAGTTTCCGTTCCTCCTGGTGAGCTCGTCCTGGCAGATCCGGATCGTGATATCCTCAAGATTGCCGTGATCGAACGGCATCATGGTACCGGGCGTGTAGGTCTGGGGTTCGTCCGGGGGATCGGGATTAAAAGGGGAGCCATCGCCACGACCGTGGCACACGACTCTCACCATCTGATCGTCGTGGGAACAAACGATGAGGACATGCTCTGCGCGGCGAAGAGTTCCATCGAGATGGGAGGGGGCATCGTCGTTGCGAGTGATAGAGAAGTTATAAGTACCCTTCCTCTCCCTCTCTACGGACTGATGTCTGACCAACCCCTTGCAAGGGTGACAGAAAGATTCCGGGAGGTCCGCGAGGCAGTCCACCTGCTCGGAAGTACCCTTCCGGATCCTATGATGCAACTCAGTTTTCTCGCTCTGCCCGTTATCCCTTCTCTGAAAATAACGGATCAGGGTCTGGTGGATGTGGCACAATTCCGGCACGTACCACTTTTTGGAGAATAGAAGGGAGAAACCGATGACAACGAAGATTGACCAAACATTTCTTGATGAGATGGTTGGGATCCTGCAGGATTACATCCGGATCGATACGACAAACCCGCCGGGAAATGAGGAAATGGCTGCGAAATTCCTGAAGGAAATACTCGAAACAGAGGGAATCAACGTTACCATTGAGGCCCCCTCACCCCATCGTGCCAACCTCATCGCCACACTCAAGGGTCAGGGAAAGGGGAAACCGATCATTCTTCTCAATCACATGGATGTGGTCCCGGCCGAGGCCTCGCAATGGTCTGTTCCTCCCTTCTCAGGGGAAATCCGGGATGGGTATCTCTATGGACGTGGGGCCTTGGACATGAAAGGGATGGGAGTCTTGGAGCTGATGACGATCCTTTACCTAAAGAGAAAGGGTGTGATTTTAGATCATGATCTGATCTTCCTCGCCGTAGCAGATGAAGAAACAGGTGGGATCATGGGTACCAAGTGGATGTTGGACCGGCATCCGGAGCTTTTTGAAGTGGATGGTATCTTCAACGAGGGCGGCGGCGGCGTTTTTGATCAGGGAAAAAACTGGTATGAAGTCTCCACGAGTCAGAAGGTCCTTTGTCAGGTACAGATCTCAACAAAAGGGGAAGGAGGACACGCCTCGGTTCCCAAGGGGTCCTCGGCAATCGCAAAACTTTTAAGCGCCTTAGAAAAAATCCAGAACCACACCTTTTCTCCCATCTTGATCCCCACTGTCACAGAATACTACCGTCGGATTGCGCCGCTTCAAAAAAAGGAGTGGCAGCCTATCTTTCAAGACATGGAAGATGCACTCAGGCGGGGAGAACCCCTACTGAAAGAGATTCTGGCAGATCCCCTTCACCATAGCATGACCCATCACACAGCAGCTATTACCGTCTTGCGGGCTGGAGAAAAGGTCAACGTTATCCCCACCGAGGCTATGGCCAGGGTGGATTGCCGATTGATCCCGGGGACAGACCCAGACGATTTTATCACCACCTTGAAGGAGATCGTGAATGACCCAAATGTAAAGATTGAGGGCATCTTCAAGGGCATCAACGTCCCACCCTCTCCTCACAACACCCCTCTATTTCACGCCATTGAAAGGGCTGTTGGGCTCCATGATCCCGGAAGCATTGTTGCCCCGCATCTTGTTCCAGGGGCAACGGACAGCCGGTATTTCCGTGCAGCAGGTATCCCTTGCTACGACTTCATCCCCTTTCGCCTCCCAATTGAGGAACGCATGCTTATCCACGGAATCGATGAGCGAGTCTCCCTCGAAAATCTACGCTTTGGGGTAGAGGTAATGATAGACATTATCTTAAATCTCTAATGCTTATGCCCCTGCATCCCTCGTAAAAGACAGGTTTCCTTGACAGAAAAAGAAAGAACCCTTATAAAATGAAAAATAGATAGTAGTGCCTGGATGGCGGAATTGGTAGACGCAAGGGACTTAAAATCCCTCGGTGTTTTGCACCGTGCCGGTTCGATCCCGGCTCCAGGCACCAGCAATTTCAATATGTTACGTGCCTTGCCTCTTCTAACACCATTTGCGTAGAAATATTTTTAATAACCTATGTCTACCCTATTCACTATCTTTGTGGCTTTTTCCACCTGTCCCCACCTCCTTTCGCAAAAATCCCTCGGTGTCAAAATCCTTGTCTTGCCGACTCTTTTCCCCAACAAATATCCAAAATCTCCTGTATTCGCCAAACCAAACACCTCCATGCGATTATAAATCACCGCAGATAAGATACCAACTCTCCTTCTCACAGCTTTTTTTAAAGTTCTAAATCAAGGAGAACGTCCGTCAGTTCCTCTGGATGCTTTAACATTGGCTGGCAGAACTGGTGCACCACCGGTTGATCAAAGAATTTGCCGAAAGGATATATGAATTGAGCGAAAAGGATGGTTAGCGACAGAGATTTGCCTCCCTTTTTTCGCAGTTGTTAACTGTTTTTTAATCGACCCATGAAAATCCATAGTTCATTTTCATTGGTACAATATGAACCATACAATTGAATTGCGGGCGTTGAAATTGACATGGACGCGGTTAGGTGATACATTGTATTTACGAGAATCAACAAAACTGGAGTTTTTGGTATGGTCAAACGCCTGACAAAACATGGGAATAGCCTGGCACTGGTAATCGACCGCCCCATTCTGGACCTGCTTAAGATCGATGCGGACACGCCACTCGACATTTCAACGGACGGAGAGGTCCTGATTATCTCGCCGGTTCGTGACGCCGCGCATCAGGAAAGGTTGGAAAAGGCCCTTCAAAAGGTGAACCGGAAATACGGCCGCGCCCTCAAACTTCTCGCTGAATAACCTATGTCCCCTGTATTCCTGGATCTCAGCGAGGTGATGCGGATTCACCGTGACCAGATTGAACGATACGGGGGTGATCCCGGCATCCGGGACCTGGACCTTTTGAAATCGGCCATTGCCATGCCGATGGCGGGGTTTGGTGGCCAGTTTTTACATGAGGACCTTTTCGAAATGGCCGCCGCTTATCTTTTCCACATCACCAAAAACCGCCCCTTCATAGACGGGGACAAACGAACGGGAGTGGTATGCGCGCTGGTCTTTCTTGAGCTCAACGGCATTGAAATCAACGTGGACGAGAGCACACTTGCGGAGATGGTCATCTCCTTGGTGGAAGGCGGAGTTGAGAAAAAAGCCCTTGCCGACTTTTTTCGAAGGTATGCTTTGAAAAATTATAAACCACCCCGCCATTAACGGCCGGAGTATTTAACCAATGAAAAAATAATCAATATCGGGAATCAACCTTACCATCACTCCGCAAAGCGAATCAGTATATCCCTGATTTCTCCCGGGTACTTCGCCACGGCCCATGCCCAGTGCCCGAACCCTCCATGGGAGTTCACGGCCTTGGTCCATTCATCCAGATACTCTCGTTTTTTTCGATCCCTTTCAGTGTCTTGGCCCTTTGTCTCCAAAACAAGCATGTCTCCGTTTTTCAATCGGATGAGGAAATCTGGCCGGTATTTCCGAACCACACCACGATAGATGTACTGAATCTCAAACCCCAGATGATCATTTTTTACCCACGCGGATACGGCTTCGGAATGGTCCAGAATAAAGGCATCAGATGCTTCCCAAGCGCTGTCATAAACACAGACATTGACATGAGATTTACGTGTGCGTTCGCAAGGTTTCCCCGTGAACCAGGTGCGCATATCGTCAGTTGAACGGATCGGATGGTCCTGATCGAAGACCGGAACCAGTTTTTCCGTATTCTCCTGCCGCACCGCTTCCCAGACATGCTGCACAACTCGCGACATATTGAGCGTGATAATCAGTCGCCGTCGCAGTTCATCTTGGTAGAAAAGAAGCGGAATAATCGCTATGCGGTCAGAGCGTATAAACTGCTCCACAATCCGTACCAGTTGCGCCAGCAGAATTTCACGGCTGCCTTTCCAAGTATATTTTATCTGATTGAAAACATCCCGCGCCGTTTCGAAAATGATTCGCTGGAAACGAAACTCCCGTGCCAACCGCTCCAACTCAATACGGTCAATCCGCGTAACATCCGGTTTCCCTTCCAGGATGGGCGCAAGCTCCACCACCTGCGCTGTTTTGGAGGCATCCAGCTCAAGGGCCCTTGCCTTTGACCAGTCGAGGGTAAGCTGCGGCAGGAATACACGCTCGATCCGCACGATATTGGGCCAGCGAATCTCATAAGCCGCCTTGGCAGGGTCTGGTTCCACCGGTGTCTTTGGCGTTGGAGGGGCCGGAGGCCCATCCTCGCTGCCTTCATGAGGCAGGAAGGTAAACGGCACTCCAAAAATGTTCACGTATTCGGGGTCAAATTGCCCCGTTTCCTGATTGATTTCATAAGAGGTGCGCCTCAAACCTCGTCCCACAACCTGCTCGCACAACAGTTGTGACGTAAATGCCCGCAATCCCATAATATGCGTCACGGTCTTGGCATCCCAACCTTCCGAAAGCATTCCCACTGAAATCACATTCTGTATTCTTTCCCCAGGCTTGCCAATCTTCCCCACGGTGTCCACCGTCTGACGCAGCAGTTCCGCCTGCTCCGCTATGGT
>JALTIG010000138.1 GCA_027004185.1 bacterium
ATGAGAGCCAGTTCAGTTCGGCCGAGATTGTGTCGAATTTAAAGGACCTGCCCGAATGTATGGAGGAGGCCCGAACCTTCAATCAGGGATTGCCCCTCTTAAGTCAGTTACGCCTCTACCTGTTTGGTCATATCGGGTCCCTGACCATGCACCCGGGGGTGCTGATTCCCAAGGACTGGGACGACGCGAAGTTCAAGCAGGCGGTAGTTGAAAAGTTTAACCGGGAAACAGAACTCAACGTCAAATACGGAACGTGCGGGGGAGAATGGGGACAGTTTTCGCATCGCGCCGATTTTTTCAAAAAACGATACGGAGATGTTGGGTATAACCTGGTAAAAAAGTTCAAAAGCGTGGTAGATCCTAACAATATCCTGAACCGGGGTGTGCTGGAAGGCAATCTTCCCACCGATTATTAAGAGTTTATGAGATGAGCAAAAAGGTGAAATGATGAACACGGATACCTATATTGAACAGACAAAGGAACTGATTCTTTCCATCGCGAGCCGATGCAGAAAATGCAACTACTGTTACGCCGTATGCCCGTTATATCAATCCACGCGGGGGTTCCAGGTCCAGGGACCCAGTGGCATTCTCCAGGCCATGGCCTACGCTATCAAGTGGGATCTCTTGGAGGGAGATGAAAAAAGCGATTTGCGCGATATCGTCTATACCTGTACCACATGTAACAGTTGCACCCTGAGGTGTAAGGCATCCTGCACGGGAATTCCGGTCCTGGAGGCCATCGAAAAAGGGCGGGCTCTTCTCATCGAGGAAATGATTGGCCCCGTTCCGGAACAGAAGACGGTATTGGAATCCCTTTTTCTGAAAGGGAATTCCTATGATTTGCCGCCTCAGAAGAGGCTCGACTGGCTGAAAGCCTATCAGGAAGAGGAAGGCTTTGAGGTGAGATTACTCCCGGATGGGAAACCGGTAGAGGTTCTCCTCTTTGTGGGATGCACGGCCTCTTACAACAATGATGTCCAGGATATCGCCCGCGCCATGGTTAAAATACTCGAGGCAACGGGAATTGATTATGGCATATTGAGAGAGGAAAGATGCTGTGGAAGCCCGGCTCGCCGGATGGGAGAAGAGGGTCTCTTTGAGGAGTTATCCGATTACATGCTGGAAAAGCTTACAGAGGTGCGCCCTGAACGAATTGTAACCCTGTCTCCCCACTGCTATAACACCTTCGTTAAGGAGTACCCTGAGGCGGTTCGTAACACTCAAATCCAGCATTACACGCAATTTCTGCACAACCTTCTTAAAGAAGGAACTTTAAAACTCAACAAGCTTGAGGAAACATTTACCTATCACGACCCCTGCTATCTGAGCAAACAAAATCATGTAGTCGAGGAACCCCGGAATCTGTTGAAGGCGTTGACAGGAGAGAATGGGTTTGTGGAAATGGCCCATCATCACGTGGACAGTCTTTGCTGCGGTGGAGGTGGGGGAAGAATCTTCTGGGATCCGGAAGAGATTAACAGACTTTCTGAAACACGAATACATGAGGCAAAAAACGCCGGAGCAGGGGTCATCGTGACAGCCTGCCCCTGGTGCCGCATTGAACTGGAAGATGCCGTCAAGACTATGGACTTGGAAGAAGAGGTAACAATTAAGGATTTAGCAGTCTTAGTAGCGGAAAACAGTCAGAATTATGACGATCGGAGATAAAACCACATTCTTTAGAAATCGCCTCGTGAATAGGTTACTACCGTGATGTGAAATACTCCTTTGGCCACCTGAACCTATAGGTCATCGGTGAAATAGTTAAAATGTAAGAGGAACATGCACCCCCTCTGAAAGGATACCGTGCAAGGCTCCACCTCGGAACTTGTTCGGCCCTGCTCAACGCCCCGACAAACAGAGAATAACACCCAAAACCACGTCTATTTGGAAAGGTAAATCTCCCTTCCCTTCACTCCATTTCCACCTGATTCAACCGCTTTCTTTTTTTCCTTGATTATGGCACAAAAATGGCTTAAAAGTTTTCCTGAAGGGCAGCTTGGCACAAGAGGAGGCTCGAAAATGGCAGACCTCAAGCACCTGTTATTCATGGTAAACAGTGGATCCGACAAACCCTTTAACCACTATGCCACTTACGTTGTGGCCTTTGCAGCAAAGTATATCGGCAAGATTGAAGATGTGACCATCTATTACGGGGCTTACGGAATCGAAATGACAAAAAAAGGGAAGCTCAAAGAGCTGGGAATCAATGATGACATCAAAAACCTTGTCGCTGGGCAGATTGATGGATTGACGGCCGGGGACCTACCGGACAATCTTGAAGACCTTGGAAGGTATTTAAGTGAGAAAATGGGTGTCAGGATTGTGTCTTGTGCCACTTTCCACGTGATCGAAGGCGTTGGAAAGGACCTCAACGACAAGTCAAACATCGTTGATTTTATCGAACCGGTTACCATTCCAGAAGCGGCCAAGATTTTTTTGACAGCGGAGAAGATTCTCGACTATTAACCCTAAAAATAGCTGCCCTTCCCGTCCTATAAACCCTCTTATCCCTTTTAATTAAAGACTTTTGACTACCACCTATAGGGAAGCAACCTAACAAGACTGACTTTGGGTTACTTACCAGCACTTCTTTCATCCTTTCGAGTTTTTAAGGCACCTCAGAAAGAGGTGGTCGCAAAGGAGACATCCAAAGTGTAGAGAAATTGAATCTCTCTCAAATTCAGAAAATTAACTATCCCACCTTGCCTCTTGTCATTGAACAATAGGAAAGGGAATCCCGGGAATTCCGGAGCCTTTTTACATCCGTGTTAAAACGAAACCGAACGGCCCTGGGAGCGTAGGGCCGTTCGGCCGAAGGAGGAACGCTGGGCTTGTGCCCAGTCACCTCTCAGGGATAAATGCCCCCGCTCGGTTGGATGGACTCCTCTTTCATCAGAAGACCTTCCATGTGAGCCACATCATAACGGTCAGGGCATTGCCGTCTTCATCTCCGTAAACATATCCGTAGTCATCATTTACATCCATGTAACTGAGGGACCCGGAGAGGGAGAGGGTATCCGTGAATGCGTAAGTGGTCCCGATGGCGGCCTCAACGATGTCATAGTCCAGTTTCGAGAACTTGTTGAGGGCACGGATATCAATATCCTGGCTTTTGGCCGGATCATACATGCAGGAAACTACGGTTTCACCCGGCGAATTGAAGCTTTCTTTCGCCTTCGTGTAGGAAAGGGTCCCGTCCAGGGATAGCTTCTTAGTGGGCTTGAAATTTGCCCCCAGGCTCACAACATGATTTTCTATCTTGTTTTCCAGCCCCTTTACGTAGTTTCCATAGGAATATTTAACCTGTCCGCCGCTTAAAACCGTTACACTCTGCCACAAATCTGTATCTGTCTCCGTCCAGTTATAG
>JALTIG010000139.1 GCA_027004185.1 bacterium
ATATCATGTTGTCTCAGCCCAGTTTATATTCCCAGTAGAATCCCATGCTACATTCCCGGTAAATAAGGTGGGATTGCCTGCTGTATAGAGTCCCACATCCAATCTGACAATCCATCCCATAATCAATCCCCACTATAGTCCTCGGGATAATAACCTGTTCGGCGATGGGTGAGACAGTTTCTTTTGAGGATGCGGTTGATGGTCCTCACGGAAGGTAAAGGCCGGACCCCTTCCTGCTCCAGGACCCGTAAGATGGCTTGAGCTCCATAGGAGAGGCCCCTGTTATAGAGATGGAGCCTTTCGATCACAACAATCTGTTCGATTTCCTCACGGGTAAAGAGGTCCATAGGTATCTTTCATGCTCATGTGTCACCGAGTTTACTGTCGAAGATGGAATCATTGAGGACGTGCTGCTTGAGGAAGTTTTCATCGATGGTATCAACGCCCCGGACAGCGGCCCTGATGAGGGCCTGGATGGCGAGTTGATTCATGACCCTGGGGATACCCTTTGCCAGATGAAAGATGGTCTGGATGGCGTTATCTTTGAGCAGTTCTTTGGGGCCCTCGGCCCGTTCCAGATGGAAGTGGATATAGTGACGGGCGTCTTCTATGGTAAACCCCCTGAGGTTATGGGAGAAACCGATACGCTGCCTGAGGGGTTCATTCTGGGGTTCCCTGATGCGCAGGGCGAGGTTTTGGGTCCCGGAGAGGATGAAAGAGAACCTGTCTTCAGAATCCATGTTAAAGTTTGAAAGCAGCCTGAGCAGCTCAAGCAGCTTGTCCGACAGGCCGTCACCGTCGTCAAAGATGATAATGGGATGTTTCCCGGTTCGTTCTTCATAGTGGTTCAGGAAGGCGCTAATGGCATCAAAAAGATCCGCCTGGTGGTAAAGGACAGGCAACCCGAGAATGCGGGAAAGACTCCTGAGGAACCCGGTGGGGGTAATGCGGAGATTAAAGAGATAAAAGACCTCGAAGTGGCGATCATCAATATCCTCTTTAAATCGTCTGAGGCTGATGCTTTTTCCCACACCGGGAGGGCCATAGATCAGGGCAATCCCTCGTGTTTCCAGCCATAAATGGAGGCCATTGATAAGCTCCTGCTGTGCCTTTGCCTCAAACATTTTTGATGCCCACATATACTTGGTGAAGGGGAGCTTAGTAAAACCGAAGTGGGATTTGAGATGGAGCCTTTGTTGATTCATGAGGTCCCTCCCCTGAGCCTTGTCTGGAGGTGATTGAGATAAAAGCTGATGTGGAGGTTGGGAGGCTCGACAGCCAGGAGATCATCCATGGTGCGCTTGACCCGGTCCGGATCAAAAGGGCCAAAGGTGTGAAAGAACGCTGCTGCTTCTTTCTCATCAAAGACTTCCCTTGAGATATATTCTTGAAGGATACGGAGGAAGGATCCAAGTGTCTGGTCCCCTCCGGAGGATTTATCATCTGCAGGGATAATCTTGATCTTTTTCTTGTGTTTTCCGGTGAGCCACCCAAGATAGTCGGTCTTTTCTTCCGGGCTTTGATCCTGCTCGAGAGGAAGCAGTACCTTTGGGGCACGGTTGGGTGCTATTTGTAAGGGCTTGGCCCGCTGTTTGAAGACCCCGTCCAGATAGATCTCGATATGATCGAGCCTCTCGGGGTCATACCGGACCTCGACCCTTTTTTTGGCTAAGAGCGGAGATACCTTGTAGCGGTGATGAAAGAGCCGGATGACCCCCGCCTTGTCCGGGGTCCTTTTTTCCCGCCACAGGAAGGCAATACGCAGTTTTTCTTCCTCGATGTATTGGATACGGGAAGCATCGTTTATCCATCGTTGTTTAGGGGTCATGCCGGTCTCGGCATGTTTCCGACGGTTGTATTCCTCTGTGATCCATGCAAAGAACGCCTCGTTTAACTGCTGGAGCGTGACAATGTTGGATGCCTTGACCTCGGCGATAAAATGATTGACGCAAAAGCGGTTGAAGGCCTCGATCTTTCCGTGCCCCATGGGGCGATAGGGTCTGGTATGGATGGGGTGATGGATCCCGAGTTCTGCGCAGACAATCTTCATGTGGTTGGATTTAAAGACCATGCCGTTATCGTAATAAACGCGTTTTGGTCTCCCGTAGCGCTGTAAAGAGCGCTTGAAGACCAGCTCAAGGGCGGGCAAATCACCCTTGAAGAAGAAACGGCCGTAGAGAAGCAGCCGGGAGGCGTCATCAAGGAAGGCATAGAGATAAGACCGACGCATCTTGCCTTTTCGATTGGGATCAGGCAGCCATGGTCCCTGGAGCATATCGGCCTGCCAGAGATCATTGGCGTAATCTGCCTGCCATCGATCCAGGTCCTTTGTGTCCGGGATGACCAGTTTTCTGGCTGACAGCCCCCGAGCCTGCAATGCCCTGTGCAAGGTGGATCTGCGCAAGAGACCCGGAGGAGCCAGCTGCAAATTTTCCATGATGGTGATGATCCGTTCTATGGAACGCTCGGGCACTTCGAGTTTCAGTTTGCAGGCTTTTTGGATCAGCTCTTCGGGGATGGCCCGTACGCCTTGATCCTTCCTGGGTTTATCCTTGAGGGCCTCAAAACCGCCCAGGCGATACATGCGGAGCCAGTACCGGATCGTCTCGGGTTTCACGCTGAACGCTTCCCCGGATTCCAGGAACCAGGTCTTGGCGGCCAGGTGTTCGAGCATGTGCCGGCGTTTCCCCCGCGGGGGATCGGCGGCGAGATATGCGCTGATAATCTGGAAACGCAACAGGGCCTTTTTGGTAATCGGGTCGTGCTCGGTCATTGAACGTCCTCCTCTCATGATGTTGCCGCCAGATTACCAGGGATGTCTTGAGGAGATCGATGACAGATTGTGTGGGAAAGGGATAAAAAGGAATGGGACTCAAATGGAGACAAAAATCTCCTTTTGACTCCCAACAAGGTATGGTAGAATCAGATCAGGAATCGAGATTTTCTCTGTTCCGCTTTTTGGTGTGCCCGGGCCATGAGGACGGAGGGAGTAGCCGAAAGGGTCTTGGAGCCTAAGAGCAGGATCGCGAGACTGCGCCAAAGTGTGGTGGCCTTGGGAGAATCGTGATGCCGCTTGCGAAGACTTTGAGGGGGTGAAAGCCCCTGGTGAAAGGACTCATCCCATGGCCTGGGATCTCTTATCTCGATTAAGACCTCCCGGATAGCTTGTTGGGTTTCCAGGCAGACGGCTTTTGCCCGCTTCAGGTACCGGGCCAGGGTCCTGGGTGTGGCCGCATCAGAGAGCCCCTGCGGGATGCTTTTATGCATACCCTTTCCCCCTTCGAGGTATGCCCAGAGAAGGGCGAAAATGACCAGGGTGCAATTGGGTACATAGGGCAATACATCCGGTGTCCCGTTACTCATGGTC
>JALTIG010000140.1:0-2598 GCA_027004185.1 bacterium
GTATTTTTAACGGCCAGTTCATGACCGTGGATCATATACGAGTAGTTTGTTTGAGTCCAGCGTTTTATATGTAACTAACTCGACCGCTCACTTTTTTATATTGCACCCCCTTGGATGTGCCGTATAGAATTCTCTGAAGATAATCAAATTCACGTTCATATTGGACTTCGATAATGATGATTTCATCGTTTTGATTTTTTACTTTCAGGTCAACTCGATTAAATTTGCCCTTATGACCTTCCTTGTTGCTTTCGCTTTCAAGGATTTCCTGAATTTGTATATTGTCTTTGAGAAGTTCACTTAGAAAACCTTCCAGTATCTCAAAGTTTGCCTTGCTCCTTAAAAGCTTTTTCATGGCCCAGTCAAAGCTGATTAACCTTCTTTTTGGCATTTTGTGCTCCTGATTACAATTCGAGTGACTCCAATTTTTTCACATTATGATTTTTTTCATATTATGATAATGCCATTATTGTAATCAGAAATCAAACGTTATGCAATTTGGAGGATTCTTTGGAAGTGCCGGAGAGGTTGGCAAAAAGGGTGCAGTCCGTATTCTTCTCAATTATTTCGCATCATACCGGATTATGACTGCCGGATTATGACTGTGCGAACCCCAAGCTCCCGAAATTCATATCGCACAGAACGCATTGAAAATCTGTGCTTTCTGCCAGATTTCATCGAATTAGGTTCGCACAGGAAGTCAAGAGGTTTAACTATCTGGAAATATGCGTAATGTTGTACCGGGACAAGACAGAGGCGGAAAAAAGAGTATCTTTCTGGAAAAAAAGTTCTGTACAACCAGTTGTAAAATAAGTATATTTTTCATAATTGACAATCGCAACGGTTCACCTGTTTGAGAAGGTATTGAGACATTTCAAGCAGGGCATCACGCCAGCCGCTCGTGGTCGCAACGGTTCACCTGTTTGAGAAGGTATTGAGACCCTAAAAATAGCAGGAGCACAGGCAGTGTCCTCGGGTCGCAACGGTTCACCTGTTTGAGAAGGTATTGAGACCATCAAGCTGGACATAAGCAGCACCATGGCCAAGGTCGCAACGGTTCACCTGTTTGAGAAGGTATTGAGACCGGGCTCCGTTTATTTTGGAGTTGCGCAACATGCGTCGCAACGGTTCCCCTGTTTGAGAAGTTCGGTTTTTAAAAAATGAAACATTTTATCGCATATCATAATGTAGATTCAATGGGATATGATCTTCAAATTGAAGAAGATTTTCATTTCGTTAGTCGTAAACCAAAAAAGAGTCTTGAGAAAACACTTGGAAACCTTGTTTGGATGGTTAGTGGAAAACAAGGTACGGAAAAAAAGAAAAAGTATTTTTTGGCAGGATTATTCGTTCCAGACGAAATTCTTGATGATGAAGAAGATGTAAAAACAAAACATATTTTTGGTTATGAAGGGGCTTATTTCGAAAAACCAATAGAGGTATCTGGTGAGAAATGGTTTCATAACCTAAAGAAACAACAAGCCAATTTTAGTCTCGGTATATCGGAAATCCAAGATAAGGGAATCATAGATATATTGTTAAGCAAATATAATCAAAATTTTCAACATATTACTTCTTCTTACAAAATACCCGAAGAGGGAGAGGTTGATCACAGAATCACAGAAGGAAAAAAAATATCTGTACAAGTAAACAGATATGAAAGAAGTGCAAAGGGAAGAGCAGAATGTATCAAATTTCATGGCCTCGATTGTGCTGTATGTGGATTGAATTTTAAAAAAGTATATGGAGAAATAGGACGTAATTTTATTCATGTACACCATACCAATCCTCTTGCTTCCAAAAATACTGAATATTTATTAGACCCCAAGAAGGATTTACGCCCAGTATGTCCAAATTGCCATGCAATGCTTCATCGTAAAGAGGGAAATGTTTTTACCGTAGAAGAGCTAAAGGAAAAACTGAACAAACATGGGCAAATATGAACCGAACAAATCATTTAATTGGATTTGCTACCTCGGCGGTTTATCGACCTTTGTTGCTATTAATGAGTTCATCGGTTACTCCAGCTTGGTTGTCGTAAACCCGCAAACCAGTTAATTCAGCCGGTATTGAGACGGAGCCTCCACTGACGGAATAACAGACATCAAGTTGGAGACCCTACCTGTTTGAGCAGGTAATTAACCTGGTTCCCAAGCTCCGTTCGGAGTCTGCGGTTAAACGAAAGTTTTGTGCAAGAACATTTTCATCCTTTGGGGTGCAATACAAAAAAGTGAAACGTTGACTATATTGACAAGGTACTGACTTGACGAATTACTTTGAATAATGAATGTCGAATGATGAAAAAAAGATAGTTCTGGCCTTGAAGTTCGTTTGACGGATTTCGCAGTACGAATTATTGCTGCAACGTGATCATTGCCAGCGAATAAAGTTGGCACTGATTTCAGGACAACCTTCGTAGCAGCACTTCACCTGTACCTGATTACTCGGATGACTGCCTGATGCAGGCAATCAGTTACTATCATTTTTGTAATTCGAAATTCAAAATTCATTATTCGGCCTTCTGCTGTTCAAAAAGGAACCATTCGAGCAATTATCAATCTTTTGCTACTTTTTTGTATTGCACCCCATCCTTTGTTG
>JALTIG010000140.1:2608-3324 GCA_027004185.1 bacterium
CCCAAGCGGAGCTTGGGAACCAGGAAAAAGCCCTGCCTTTTACTTCTGAGGCGGTGGAGCATGACGCACACCCGCACCGGCCATGGCAGTTTATCTGAAAAATATCATGCTGAAGCTGTTGCAGCTTTACAATCAGATAAGGATATCGTTAAATACATACAGCTACTATATTGCTGGGGAGACAAGCTCGGGGGAACTGAAAATTCAGAATGGGAGAAAGATGAAAAAACTGGTGCAGGGAATTCTAATCCTTTTACTTGTAACAGGACTACCTTTTTCTTCATCAGCAGGTAAGCCTATCTTGCTGAAAACAGCGGCACAGGAGTCCTTTCCAAAATACTTCAGAACCGGTGACCGGGTAATGGCCGGGGTCTGTGTGGATATCATTCAGGCAATTGAAAAAGTAGATCCCACGATCAGGTTCAGCGGCTATCAGCAGTTTTTGCCCTTTAAGCGATTACAGCGTTACCTTGAGCAGGGCAAACTGGCGGTTTTTTTCGGGATGAAGAAAACTGATAAAAGAGAAAAAAGCCTGATCTTTCTCGATATACCGCTCTACAAGGTAAACTATGTGGCAGCTGTCCGCACTCATAGCGGCCCGGTCATTTCCTCCTTTGACGATATCCGTGCCCTTGCTGACAAGGGAAAAATACTCACCGTGTTCGGAACTGCAGCCAGCAGATTTCTCCAGCAGCAGGGTGGTCTCCTGGTGGATG
>JALTIG010000141.1 GCA_027004185.1 bacterium
CCACTAACCCGTGGGTGAATGCCCCGTATCCACATAGCCTTTATAGAATGGTCCGTGTAGAACTTCCTTGTAGCCCCTGTCGGGACAAGAGGTGTACGCGGCGGTTATGCATGAAGGCCATAACCCCTGAAATGGTGCTTCAAGAGGTGAAGGGGCTGTGGCAAGAAATCCAAGAGAGACAGAGAAATATGGATTTGGTTCCGCATAAGGTGGTCAGTCACGTATGAGAATCCTGTTTATCTATCCGAATCTTCATGCCCAGATCGGTTTCAATTACGGAGTTGGGTATCTTTCCTCCTTTCTGAAGATCCATGGTCACGAAACTGGGCTTCTGAATATCAATGACAAGCTTGGGTATGACTTTGACATGGAGAGGATCCTCATGGATGTAAGGGAGTTTGACCCTGACCTCATCGGTTTTTCAGTGGTAACCAATCAGTATTCCTATACCCAGAGGATTGCTGCGGGCTTGAGAAAATTTATCTCTGCCCCTCTCGCAATCGGTGGGGTTCATGCGACGATGGCGCCTAGGAAGACCCTGGAATCCGGACTTTTCGATTTTCTTTGTGTGGGGGAGGGGGAAGAGGCTATGATAGAATTGGCCGATGCCCTTGAAAATGGTGGAGATGTAACCCGTATCCGGAATATCTGGGTCCATGACAACGGGAAAATCTATTCAAATCCCGTTCGCCCCTTTATTTCTCTGGAGCGGATCCCGCCCATAGATTATACGATCTTTGATTTCCAGAAGATGATCGACGCGAAGGATGGTTGGGTTGGGGTGATGGCCTCCCGGGGTTGCCCGTTTCGCTGCAATTACTGTTTTAACCACCGGATTGTGGATATCTACCGCAGGGATACGGGCGTAAATATCCGGGATCTTCACTACCTCCGCCAGTATCCCATCGAGATGATTATTTCGGATTTAAAAAAGCTCTTGGCCACTTACCAACATATCCGTATGTTTATCTTTGATGACGATCTCTTTACCATGAATCGAGACTATGTGTTTGAATTCTGTCGTCAGTATAAGAAGAGTATTGATGTACCCTTTGTTTGCAATGCTCATGTACGTGTATTTGATGAAGAGATTGCCCGAAGCCTTCGCGAAGCGGGTTGTGCAATCGTAAAGTTCGGCCTCGAAAGTGGCAGTGACGGGATTCGGCGCAAGATCTTGAATCGCCCCATGCGGAATGAAGATATCATTCATGCCTTTAAGATGGCAGACAGGTATGGTATCCATACCTCGGCCTTTGTGATGATTGGACTCCCATATGAAACTGTGGATGATTTAAGAATGACAATCAAACTGCTGGGGGCCATCAAGCCGGGGCGATTCCGCTGGTCGATCTTTTTCCCCTTTATCGGAACCAAGGCCTATGATATCGCGAAGGAAGGGAATTTTATCGACTGGGAAAAGATGGAGCGGCTCACGAATTTTACTGATGAATCGTGTCTCGATTTTGGGGAAGACCAGAATCTGCTGATTGATAAGCTCTCGAAGACCTACCCTTGGTTTGTGAACGCTGAAACAGATTTTCCTTCCGCAAAGATGTATGAACGGTTGACCCGTTTGGTTCTGGCAATGGATAGGAAGAGCTGGGACAAGGTCAAACATGAGATGCGAGACCTTGATGCTAAGATCGCAGATTCCCTTCAGATGTCAAAGACCCCTCACTATTCTATCCGTTTTAACCCATTTATGGGCGTAAGGAACGATTGGCTGGAGAGAGGGGAAGATTGACCTTTAAGCCGCACAGGCTCATTATCCGCCTACCCAATTGGGTGGGCGATGTTGTCATGGCAACCCCCGCATTAGTCTCCATTAGAAAGGGATGGCCGGATGTTGATATCACACTAATGGGAAAACAGAAGGCCCGTCTTCTTCTCGAAGGGTTGTCCTTGTGGGATGATTATCTCACGTTTGACCGTCATGGACAACAATCAGGTACATTTAATTTTCTTAAGGTGGCAGGATACCTTCGGCAACGACAGTTTGATATGGGATTGATCCTTCCCAATTCCCTTAGTGCCGCCCTCCTTTTTACTCTGGGCGGCGTTAAGCGGCGCGTTGGATATAACCGCCATGGGCGTAGGGTATTTCTTACCCACCCGGTTCCGGTTCCAAGGAATGGCAAGCGCTTTGTTCCCGTTCCCATGGTAACCTATTATTTGAGATTGGTAGAAAATATTGGCGTTAAGCCGATCCTTTCCTCTCCTGTCCTGGTGGTGGATCCAAAGGACGCGGCATGGGCTGCTGACAGGTGGGAATTGATTAGGAATCATCACCGGCCATTGGTTGCCGTGACTCCGGGTGCTGCTTATGGTCCTTCTAAACAGTGGATTCCGGAATATTTTGCTCGTGTCTCCGATATGCTTCAGGAGCAACTAGGGGCCCATATTATTTTCCTTCCGGGTCCTGGAGAAGAGTCTTTAATGGATAGGATCCTGAAAAGTTGCAAGATGATGCCGGAGATTCTTCCTCCTTCCGAAACCCCCTTAAACCGCCTCAAGGCCGTTATTCAGTGTTGTGACCTTCTCCTAACCAACGATACGGGCCCCAGACATATAGCAGTGGCGTTGCTACGACCGGTGGTTGTCCTTATGGGACCCACGGATCCCCGTTATACAGCCGTAGCCCTCGAACACACACTTATCCTTCGCAAAGACCTCTCTTGTAGCCCCTGTATGCTAAAGTCGTGCCCCCGCGATCACGCTTGTATGACGCAGCTTACTCCTACCGAGGTTTATAAAGCATGTGAACACGTACTTTTGGAACGTGGGGTTAGCAAATCATCATGTGATTCCTCAGTTACCGGGCGATAAGGGCTTTGATAAGATGACCTTCCTTCGTGTACTGCCATTTTACGGAGACAGATTCCCCCTTGTGAAAATCCTTCAGGGTTACATTCCGGTGGTCTTTTCTGAGAAGGGCGTTTGAAGCCAGGGGACCAGCAACTGTGAAAACCTTCTTTTTGCCGATAGGAACATTAATAACGACTGTATGACTGGTAACATCCACGGCTGTGATCTTTCCTCGCATCTGGAAAGTCTTGTGAGTTGTGGCCATAGCTGGAATCACTGAGGCGATCGCAAATGCAGCAAGGATTATCAAAATGCTCAGCCCTTTTATCATGTAACGGTTTTTCATTTCTCTCACCCCCTTTTTTATTTACATATCATATAATAATCATTTTGGTTAGGAAGGCAAGAGGGCAGATAATGATGTTTCTGTTACCTTAACCCTGGAAGTGGTTGGACGAAATAGGGCTTCACCCGTATCGCATCGTCGCTTGACAGCGAACATCATAAAAGAGAG
>JALTIG010000142.1 GCA_027004185.1 bacterium
CGTACCGATAAACCCCACCGAGGGAATGGCCCAGGCAATGTAGCGGATCGTGGAAAGCTCGGATTCCTGGCGTTCGCCTTCCGACTCGCAGACATCACGTAGCGCAGTGGCCGCATCCTGAACATTGCGGGTGGCTGCAAAGCGACGGATGGCCGTGTACAATGCCCGTGGCAACAGGTAATCACGTGTTTTTTCAGGAAGTTCATCTATCCGGTCCACCAGTTCCGGCGTATCCTCCACCCCCACGGGCAGTCCGGGCGGAAGTTTCAAAAGATCCAGCTTCAGCAACCGCTGCTGTCGATACACGGATCTCCCCTTAAAGCCCAGGATGGCCAGGGCCCAGAACATAAAGACAAAACAGGCTTCCTGTTCGTAATCCTGGAGCACCACATAAAAATTACGTTGCTGCTCATAGTTCGGATCAGCCGCCAGCTGCACCTTTTCCTGCTCTAAAAACAGGTCGGCCCGTGGTCGGATCACGGTCACATAGGCACCATGCACGATAATAAAGGCAATGAGCAGGGAAAAAACCTGGTAGACAAATTCAACGGGAAACTGTTTTCCGGACATAACATTCACGGGTTCAGGGAGCAGTTAAACAAAAATATCTTGAGTTCGGCAACCGTTTTCTTATCCACGAGGGTGATAAGAAATCGCTTTCCGGCTAGAGATGCCGTGGCAGGAAATCAGGGGAAAATCAGATGTACCCCAAAGGATTCAGCGGGTGATAAGGTAATCAGGACACCGTCTTCGGCTGCTCTTATTCCCAAAACATTCCCTGCGCAATCTGCCTACAGTCCAGATGATAACCTCAACGTTCCAAAAGAACTCAAATAAAAGTACAAAACGGGAAAATACTCTGCAAGTTTTTTTCTGTACAGCATCCAAGTGTGCAGTCAAAAAATATATTTTATGCTCGTGGCGGATTCAGGCAGGTGGCTGAATCCGGGATAAAGGAAGGTGTTACCTGAATCAGGCTGTCAATCACGGGTAATATATGGTTCTTCGTAACCAGGCCAGCCATCATCATTTTTTAACCTTTTCTTTCAGCTTTGCGCCATATCCGCCCGGGGAAACTGTTCCCATACCAGGGCCATGAAATCCTGTTCCAGCAGCAATGGATATGCCTTTTCAAAGAGCGATACGCAGGCTTCCCTGTTACGTCCTGCCTCTTCAGGGGCAAGGGTACGGGTGTCTTCCAGGAGTCCCTGGAATCAGTAAATACCATTGAGCATGTTCTCCGTTAGTTTGGCCAGATGGCGCTCCATAATTTTTTTCGCAAAGGGAAACGGGGTACGGTGTTTCTTCTTTGCAGGCAGGGCCTCGGCCAGATACTCAAAAACAAGTCCGCTGTGATACTGCGCGCAACACCAATCCACTCCCGTGGTACGCACGAGCCAGCCCATGAACTGTGCGCTCATCTCATCAGGAGGACCGGGCCGAAACCCGGGCCTGTTTCTTAGAGAGTGGGAGATTTACGGATCTTTGTGGTCTGTTCAAAAGCATGGGCGATCTGGAGCAGTTTGGGTTCCTCAAAAGGTCTCGCCACGATCTGGAGCCCAATGGGCAGGCCTGTACTGCTATAGCCTGCAGGCACGGTAATAGCCGGATAACCGACCACGCTAACCGGATCGCAATCCTTGATAAAGGTCATAAATGTATTCACCTTTTTCCCTTCAAGGTCAGTTTCCACGTCTTCGCCAATCTTTGAGGCCGGTAGAGGGGTCGTGGGGAGGAGCAAGGCGTCAACACCAAGCATGGCCTCCTCAAAACCCGAGATCATCTTGTTGCGGTCTTCCCGGACAGCTTTGGCATAAACATATCCAGGAACTGGTTTGGATTCAGGTATGCCTACTTGGCTTCCCAAAACGCCCTTTACGTCAGGCCCCATCTGATCGAGATATTCTGCAATAGTGGCCTTTGGGTTGAAGGCCTTGAGATAGTTTTCCATAAGATAGATGCATTCTGCCAGAACAATGCTAAAGCCGGTCGGGGTTGCAATATCCATATGTTTCACCTCGACCTCCTTAACAACCCCACCCATATTCTGTATCTCGCGAATCGATTCGTCTACCACCTTCCGGGTATCTGAATGAATGCTCTCAAAGAAATATTTTCTCGGAACCCCGAATCTCTTTCCTTTTAGTCCTCCCTTTACATATGACAGATAGTCGGGCACCGGATCTGTCGAGGATTCCGGGTCTCTATGATCTTTCCCCGCCATCACCTTCAGAAGCAATGCGGAATCCATAACCGTTCGGGTCAGGGGGCCTATGACATCGCGTGTAAAAGAGAGATACATCATCCCCCCTCTTCCGACCCTCCCGAGTGTGGGTTTCAGCCCAACCAGGTTACAAAGAGAGGCGGGTATCCTGACCGATCCGCCCGAGTCGGTGCCTATGGCGCCCGCACAAAAACCAGAGGCCGCGGCTGCTGCTGATCCGCCACTGGATCCGCCTGGGATTCTTGAGGGATCGTATGGGTTCCGGGTGGGCCCGTAGAAGGGATTGTTGGTGGTGATGCCAAAGGCAAACTCGTGCATATTGGTCTTACCCAAAATAATCGCTCCTGCCTCTTGAAGTTTTTCGATTACATGGGCGTTCGTGGGCGGAACCCAGGACGCGAGAATCTTCGATCCTCCGGTGGTTCTGATATCCTTAGTGTCGAGATTATCCTTTACGGCTATAGGAATACCATGCAAAGGGCCTTTGAATTTCTTTTGTTTTGTCAAATTATCAAGCCGTTCTGCCTGCTTGAGCGCTTCTTCTCCAGCAACGGTGATATAGGCGTTGATCCCCTTCCGCCCGCCAAATTGCTGGATACGCCCAAGATATAGCTTGACCAGTTCCTGGGAGCTTGTCTCCCCGTTTCGAATCATTCTGGCCAAATCGCATAGTGAACTCTGGGCCAGGGCATCCTCTGAAGAAGAGCCCCCCCATGCCAGGTTGCCCATGGAGTTTGTCAAGGCCAATCCTGCTCCTGCTGCCAAGGTGGTCTTGATAAATGTCCTCCGATTTATTTCTTTTCCTTTTTCGTCCATTTTCCTTTTCCCTTCTGATGTTTTGTTATCCCTCATCCAAATAATTTTCCCCGAAATGGGAAATGTCACCCCCCTTTTTTCAAGAAAATCTCCCTTTATGCCCTATGATGAGGATCATAAACATGCATAAATCGAATTGGGCCTCCCCATTTTTGGTGATGTGGAAGAGATGGGGTCTAACTCGGAAGGATATATCGACTATTCGCTCAAACAAGACTGAAAATGCCCGTGGCAACAGGTAATCACGTGTTTTTTCAGGAAGTTCATCTATCCGGT
>JALTIG010000143.1:0-7264 GCA_027004185.1 bacterium
GTTTGTGGGGCCCTATCTTATCCGTGAGATTTCTCATCTTAAGATCCCTATTCATGCCACATATCTTAACCCAAAGAAAAAACGCCCAGATCTCCTGTCAGAAGATCACTGGTTTTTTTGTGATTTGACTCAGCGGCAGGGTGTCTTCGACCTCATCAAGGAAACACGCCCCACATTTATCTACCATCTGGCGGGGATATCCTTTGTCCCCAAGGCAGAGTCGCATCGAAGGTTGGCCATGGATGTCAATCTGGGCGGGACCCTTAATTTACTCGAGGCAGCGGGGGAATCCGGTCTGCGCCCCCGAGTTGTCCTGATCAGTAGCGGGGAGGTCTATGGAAAGGTGGGGGAAGAGAAAGGACCGCTGCGTGAAGACTTACCTCTTCGCCCTGCTAACTTCTATGCCGCAACCAAGGCAGCGGCGGAAAAGATTGCGTGGTCCTTTTTTCACCGTGACGAGATTTCCTTGACCATTTTCCGCCCCTTTAATCATATCGGGCCAGGGCAAGCCCCCTCCTTTGTAGTATCGGATTTCGCGCGCCAGGTGGCTCGTATTACCCTTTCTTTGTCTGAACCGAGGATATACGTGGGAAATATCGACGTGTACAGAGATTTTACGGATGTACGGGACATTGCACGTGGTTACCGGATGAGTTATGAAACATTCGTACCCGGTGGTATATACAATTTGGCCAGTGGAAAGGTGGTCTCCATTCGCGAAATCCTTGAGATTCTTATCTCCTTTTCCAACAGATCCATCGAGATAATCCGTGATCCCTCTCGGTTCAGAAAAGCGGAGGTCAAAAGGGTCGAGGTCAGTATTGAGAGGTTTCAAGGTGTCACGGGATGGGAGCCTGAAATCCCTTTGAAGCAGACCCTTCGGGAGGTTTATGAGGCATGGATAGAAACGCTCTCTAAGGAGGCATCGTGATTTCCCCATTATCCGCTTTCCTTTTGGGTATCCTGCAGGGTATTACAGAGTTCCTTCCGGTCAGTAGTTCTGGGCACCTTGTTCTGGCCCAGCAATATCTTCATATCAAGGAACAGGCCCTTTTACTGGATGTCTGGCTTCACTTCGGGACCTTGCTTGCCATCTTCTGCGTTCTTTACCGTTCCGTATGGCAGCTTATTGATGGCGCCATACAAGGGGGTCGCCATCTCTTTCATCAACCCTCTACTTATCTAAAAAGTCCGGAAGGCGAAAATTCTCTCCTATTCCTTTATGTTTTGATCGCGTCGATCCCTACGGCCTTTATCGGTTTTTTCTTTAAGGATACCTTTGAGCATCTCTTTGAAGGAAACCTGCTACTCCTGGGGACGGCCTTTCTTTTTACGGCCCTCCTCCTTTTCCTCACGAAGCTCAAGCAGCACGATCCTAACCACCCGGGGACCGGTCTCTCGACACTCGTGGCCCTGGCAATAGGAACGATACAAGGGATTGCTATCATCCCGGGTGTTTCACGTTCCGGGTCCACCATTGCCCTGGCGCTCCTTCTTGGGGTGGGACGGGAAGAAGCGGGCGAGTTCTCCTTTCTCATTGTGATCCCCGCTATCTTAGGGGCTATGCTTCTCGAAACCATGCATGGGACTGCTATGCTTCAGAGTGGTGGATTCTTGGTTCCGGCCATCATTGGTGGAGTTACCGCCTGGGGTGTGGGAATCTTCGCCCTCAAGCTGTTGTTGCGTGTGGTTAAACACGGAACCTTATACCGGTTTGCCTATTACTGCCTGTTCATCGGAGGATTGACCTTGTGGATCGGACGATAGCACGCTTACTTCGCAGTGTCATTATGGCGGGTGGGTCTGGGACCCGCTTCTGGCCAAGGAGCCGACGCCTTTTCCCTAAACAATTTCTTAGGATACTCGGGGATAAAAGCATGCTTCAAATGACCGTGGAACGGCTTCTGCCCCTTACCCCTATGGATCATCTCTACATTGTAGGGAATAAATCCCACAGAACCCTTTTCGAACAACAGGTTCCAGGGGTTGATCAAGGGCATCTTATTCTGGAGCCTATAGGGAAGAATACAGCGGCCTGTATCGCGACCATGGCCTTCCTTTTGAACCGTCAAAACCCAGAGATCGTGCTTTTCATTCTACCCGCCGATCATTGGATCGCAAATCCTGAAAAATTTCGAACAACCTTATCCAGGGCGGCGTCTTCCGCTTATCTCAAGGGATCGATTGTCACCCTTGGGGTTATACCTACCTTTCCCTCCACTGGATATGGGTATATCAAGATTTCCAGAACCCAGGATGAGGGGGGGAAAGCCGCATTCTACCCTGTCGATGCCTTTGTAGAAAAACCAGACCTGGAAAGGGCGCGGAGTTACCTGTCTTCCGGGAATTTCTATTGGAACAGCGGTATCTTTGTTACGAGGGCCGATGTAATCCTGGAGGAGATAGCCACGTATCTGCCGGATCTTTACGGTCCGCTCAAGCCTCTCCATTCCCTTGGTGATGGAGAGATCTATGCCTTTCTTGAAGAGGTATACCCCACCCTGCCTTCCATTTCCATAGATTATGGCGTAATGGAGAGAACAGATCGGGCAATGATGATCGAGGCCGATTTCGGTTGGAGCGACGTGGGAAGCTGGGATGCCTTGTATGATCTGAGCCCGAAGGATTCTTATAGGAATGTTACGGAGGGCTTGGTTCTTTTGGAGGATTGCCAAGGGTGTCTGGTTTACAGTCATGGACGCATGATTGCCGGGGTAGGGTTGGAAAACCTTATCATTATCGACAGTCCTGATGCGATGCTTCTACTTCCTCGAGGAAGGTCTCAGGATGTCCGTCTTATTGTGAAAGACCTCGAGGATAATGGCCTGGAGGAGCTTCTCTAAAGCCCACATCAAAGGGGGTGCCCTATGAAATTGTCGCGAGTAATCATCATAATAACCCTTGTGTTTCTTGTTGCCGTTTCCACTACCGGGATGGCGAAAACCTACAAGGGGGTAACAATGCCAGGCATAGTAACCATATCGGGAAAGACATGCCAGCTTGTCGGGATGGGGCTTAGGAAAAAGTTCTTTTTCAAGATTTATGTGGGCGGGCTGTACATGGAGCATCCTACTCATAAACCCGGAAGAGTGCTCGATGATCTGGGCATCAAGCGAGTTGTAATGCACTTCCTTTACGGAGAAGTCTCAGCGAAGAAGATGCAGGGGGCATGGACCGAGGGATTTAAAGCCAACCTTGGTGAGAGGTATTCCTCCCTGAAATCAAAGATAGACCTGTTTAATGCCCTCTTTACGGAACCCGTCCGAAGGGGGGATGAGGTATGGGTAACCTACCTTCCCGGTCGGGGGACTCAGGTTATTTTCAAGGGAAAGGTGAAGGGGGTGATTCCCGGTAAAGACTTTATGAAGGCGGTCTTTTCCGTTTGGTTTGGCAAAGTCCCTGCTGACAGCCATCTCAAGTGGGGGATGCTTGGAAAGGAGTAAAGAGCAGCTTAAATGAAGGAAGGGGAACGGGTGAGGCAGGAGATGGCCTATTCAGGGATGAATTTTGCCTCCAAGGTTAAGGGAGCAGTCAGGAAAAACTTTAATCAGAGTGCTGAAATCTACCGTTCTTTCGAGGAGAAAACCCGCTTTTTTTATCTCCTGACCGTTCAATTGGCCCGGTGGATGGGGATCAAAAATGGGGATACCGTTCTCGACGTGGGTTGCGGAAACGGGGCTTCCTGTGTGGCCTTGCGGGAGTGCTGTGAGGCTATTGTCTACGGTGTTGATCTCTCAGAGGCAATGATCGCGGACGCACATCGAAGGATTCACGATACCAATGTTCACCTCATGGTGGCAGATGGCGAAAACCTCCCACTGCGAGGAGAGGGGGGATGTTTTGACGCTGTGATGTACAACACCTCCCTCTTTGTTTTTCCTAACCCGCTGAAGGCCTTTCTTCAGGTAAAAGGGTTGCTTAAACCGGGAGGGGTGATTGGGTTCTCCTTTTACCCAAGGGTGTACAGCAAGGATCTTCCCGATCTTATAAGCTTTGCCTATGAAAGGTTGGGGTTGCCCTTGCCAAGATTCAGGACCATTACATCGTGGGAGAAGGCGTGTTGCGCCCTTGAGACTGTTTTCGGTCCTATTGACATAACTACTTACGAAATGCGGGGAAGTATCTTATTCCTCGTTGACTTTTTCTCTATCCCGGCACAGTCCGCTTCCCTTTTCCCCAAGCATCCCTATGAGGAACGGACCAGAAAGGTCCGGGAGTTGTTTAAAGTCTTGGGAGAATGGGAAGGACGGTTTACCATCGGATGGGATATGGCACGGGCCCGTTCTAAAAGACCTTGACAGAGGCCACCTTGAAGGTGGCAAGTACACGCAGTTCTGGACGAAGCTGCATTCGATTGACTGTTTCCCTGGTCACAGTGGCGGTTAGGGGAAGGCCATTCGCATCGAGGAGCACGTCCATCAGCGGGGGGTGGGGACGGATCTCCCGGATGGTGCACGCCAAGGTATTGCGGGCGCTACTGTTGACCGGGGTGAGGGAAAGAACAACATCCTCAGAGGGGATGGCCACAGCGCTTTTTCCCCTTCGCGGAATCGTGAAGAAAACCTTTCCCTTCCTGAAGATAAAGTTTCCATCATGCTCTTCCACCGATCCCTGATAGATATTCCGGATCCCCACGAAGGAGGCAACAAGGGGGGAGGCAGGATGGAGACTTAACTGCTCTGGTGTTCCCTTCTGGACAATCTTTCCCTCGTGAATAACGGCCATTTGGGTCGCCAGGGACACCCCTTCTTCAAAATCGTGTGTCACGTGGAGCACAGGGATACCATACTCTCTCTGGATAATTCTCAGTTCCTCAATCAGTTCCCGTTTGGTCATATGGTCCAGCGCGTTGAGAGGTTCGTCCAACATGAGAAGATCGGGAGAGATGATCAGGGCTCGGGCCAGGGCGACGCGCTGTTTTTCACCCCCGCTGAGCCCATCCAAACACCGGTTCAGGAGGCTTGAAATCCCTATTCGGAAGGCCATTTCTGTTACTGCTTGCCTGGCCTTATCTCTTGGATAGTGGCGAACGCGCAGGGGAAATGCGATGTTTTCAAAGACTGTGAGATGGGGAAATAGTGCAAAGTCTTGAACCATCAGGCTGAAACGGCGCTTCTCAGGAGGCACCCCTGTGATTTCAGAACCGTTTCTGAAAATCTGTCCTCCATCAGGGTGGATGAGGCCTGCGATGAGTGAAAGGAAAACACTTTTTCCGGACCCAGAGGGACCCAGCAGAACCCAGTAATCCCCCTCGTTGAGGTTTAGATCAACGGGCTTCAAGGTAAAGTCTCCTAAACGTCGGGTCAGCCCCTTGATGACAATCACTTTTTTCTCCGTGAGGCGAGAAAGCGAAAGAGTGAAAAGAGTACCAGGCAGATGAGAACCAGGAGGGCGGCCACGGGATACGCGAATCTGAGGCCATATGCCTCAAAGCGCTCGAAGATAAGTACAGGTGTGACCATTGGGTGATAGGTTAGGATGATTACCGCTCCGAACTCGCTGATCCCCCGTGCCCACATTAGGAGGGCGCCTGAGAGAATTCCACGCCAGGCTAAAGGGAAGGTAACGCGATAAAAGACCTGGGCAGGAGAAGCCCCAAGGGTTCGGGCAACCTGTTCCATTCGGCCGGGTACCCCCGCGAAGGCATCCCGGGCGGCATTGATGAGAAAGGGAGCACTGACAAAGGTCATGGCGATCACAATCCCAGCTTCCGTATCCACAAAAGAGAGGCCGAAGGTCGAAAAGAGACGCCCTCCCCAGAAGTGCCGCCCAAAAACCATAAGCAGGGCAATCCCAGCAGCCGTGTGGGGGACAACCACCGGCAGATCCACCGCTGCCTGTACCAGGTTTTTCATGGGAAAGGAACGCTTGGCAAGAAGGTATCCCAGCGGAACGCCGGTCGTAATCCCCAGGATCGTGGCCCATAGCGCACATCGTAAGGTTAGCAAGATAGAATGGTAGACCTGAAGGTCTGACAGGACCTTCTTGGCGATAGCCAGATCAAGAGAACCGACCATCCTAACAAGGGGAAGAACGAGGAATAGGACAAGGAGACTTCCCAAGACCCAGAAAACCTTTTCAAAATGCGCTTTCATAGAATTCACCTTACAGAAAAGTAGCCCGTGCCGCAAGTCTGACATGTTAGGAGCCATTATCTGGGTTCGAGGTGGTGCGGGGACAACCCGTTTTTCATATCGGAACAGATATTTCTCTCAGGTTGAGGGCGAACATTTCCACGCATGTAAATTTCAACTGGATGTGTTATACTTTAGGTATGGGAAAGGATAAAAAGAAAAGGAAAAATCGTGCGTCTAAGAGGTCACTCAAGAAAAGCACACCCCTTGAAGAACAACTTCTTCCCGTATTAAAGCCGCAACGAGGGGGAGCTCCCGTTGTCTATGATCCCCTGAAGCGCTACCTTCGGGAGATCAGTCGATACCCTCTTTTGACGCCGGAAGAGGAAAGGGATCTTGCATGGCGTTACTATAAGGGGAAGGATCCCGATGCTGCTCTGAAGCTGGTGGTTTCAAATCTTCGCCTCGTGGTCAAGATTGCCCTTGAATACCATAAAATGCTTTACTTTAATCTCCTTGATTTAATTCAGGAAGGAAATGTGGGACTGATGCAGGCGGTAAAAAAGTTTGATCCCAAGAGGGGGATTCGCCTGATGTCTTACGCGCAGTTTTGGATTCGGGCCTACATACTGAAATACATTATCAACAATTACAATCTTGTGAAGGTGGGAACAACACAGAACCAGCGGAAACTCTTTTTCAATCTAAAAAAGGCGAAAGACTCCCTTGAGAAATTGGGGTTTGATCCTCAGCCTAAACTGTTGGCCGAAACACTGAATGTGAAGGAAAGTGAGATCATCGAGATGGATCGCCGGCTTTCCACCAGTGAAATCTCTCTCGACACCCCGATCGATGAGGAGAAAAAGACGCTTTACAACGTCTTTCCATCCCAGGAAGAAAGTGTTGAGACATCTATCGCTCGGGAAGAGCTGAAAATATTCATGAAAAAGAAGGCCAGTGATTTCGAAAAGACCCTCTCAGACAAGGAACGCTTGATATGGACAGATCGAATCATGAGCGAGAATCCTGCATCCCTCCAGTCTATCGGCGATAGGATAGGGGTAACCAAGGAGAGGGTCCGGCAGATAGAGAAAAAGATTTACGGGAAGTTTCGCCGATTTATCCAGGACGACATCCCATCCCTTGATGCCGTCCTTTAATCACCGCCCCCGAGGTGGAATGATTTTAAA
>JALTIG010000143.1:7274-9810 GCA_027004185.1 bacterium
TTTTAAATCTTCCGTCATCGGCGACAAAGAAGTTGATGAGAAAACTTATGATGGAAAGAAAGATCGCACCCACAAGGGCGGACCAGAAATCGGTGACCAGAAACCCCCTTACAACTTTAGAAGCCATCATGATCATTAATGCGTTGATGACAAAGGTAAAAAGCCCCATGGTAAGGATGTTCAACGGGAGTGTTAGTAGGAGAACCAATGGACGCACAAAGGCATTCAGGATCCCTACCACCATAGCCGCAAAGAAGAGGGAAAGGACGCCATGGATCACGATCCCTTTGACAATCCAAGCAGTTACAGCAAGGGCGAATGCTGTGACGAGCCACCGGTACACGAGGCCCCGGATTCTTGTTTCTCTATGAGGCTGGGGAAAAGGGCTAAAATCGTCCATCTCTCCTCTCGCCTAACTGTATGGGATGTGAGGCTTTAAACGTTGAAGAATCTGTGCCTTGGGCATGGCCCCCACAATTTGATCTACTAGCCTTCCGTTATTGAAAATGAGGAGGGTAGGGATGCTTCTGATTTGAAACCGAGTTGCAATGACGGGGTTTTCATCCACATTGAGTTTCCCAACCTTCAGGGATCCTGCCATCTCTCTCGCGATTTCTTCTACAATGGGAGACACCATCCGGCAAGGGCCACACCAGGGGGCCCAGCAATCCATTAGAACCGGCACAGAACTTCGTAGTACCTCCATCTCAAAATTGGTGTCCGTAACCGTGACAGGAACACCACCTGAAAAATCATCCAATACCAAGGGCGCCTTGCATTTCCCGCATCGTGCCTTTAGATGCATCTTATCCGCAGGGATCCGATTCATTGTCCCGCAGTTTTTACACTTCACAAGGATGATGTTTGAGTGTGCCATGGTACCTTTCACCTCCAGCTCTTCATGTTGGGCATCTTTCTGTCATAAGTTCTTTCGCGTTAAGACTTTCCGATCATTTTTCGGAAAGCAGAACCTTCAAGAACCTCCTTTTCCATCAAGGTTTCCGACACCTTTTTTAGATGCTCATGATGTTCCGTAAGGATCTTTTTTACACGTTCATAGTTCATCTGAATAATTTTCCTTACCTCTTCATCTATCATCCGTGCGGTTTTTTCACTATACTCTTTGGTCATTTGTCCAGGAGCATGGTAATTTTCCCCCAGAAACGCCGGATGGGTTGTTTTCTCAAACGTCACGAGTCCAAGAGATTCGCTCATGCCGTAGCTCATGACCATCCTGCGAGCGATGTCTGTGGCACGTTCCAGATCGTTCTGTGCCCCGGTCGAAATTTCGTGAAAGGTAAGCTCTTCTGCACCGCGTCCCCCCAAAAGGACTGCAACCTTATCCATCAACTCCTCTTTTGTCATCAGGTAGCGATCCTCTGTTGGGAGTTGTAGGGTATATCCCAACGCCCCAATCCCGCGGGGGATAATGGAGATACGATGCACTGGATCTCCGTATTGAACAGTCTCAGCCACCAGTGCGTGCCCCGTTTCGTGAACGGCCACGATCTCTTTCTCCTTTTTGTTCATTACCCGTTTCTTTTTCTCCAGGCCGGCAATAATCCGATCGATCGCTTCCTCCATCTCCTTCATTCCCACCCGATCTTTTCCATTACGCACCGCGAGAAGGGCAGCTTCGTTAAGCAGATTGGCCAAGTCGGCACCCACAAACCCGGAGGTTCGTTTTGCTATCACTTTCAGGTCCACATCCTCATTCAGTTTCATCTTCCGGGCATGAACCTTCAGGATGGCCTCGCGACCAAGTACATCCGGCCGGTCCACAAGTATCTGCCGGTCAAACCGTCCCGCGCGCAACAGGGCGGGATCCAGAATTTCTGGTCGGTTTGTGGCAGCAAGGATGATAACACCCTTTTTGGTATCAAATCCATCCATCTCGGCGAGAAGCTGGTTAAGGGTTTGCTCCCTCTCGTCGTTGCCCCCTACCGGGCTGATTCCACGTGCCTTTCCGAGGGCATCGATTTCATCGATAAATATAATACAGGGAGCACGTTTTTCTGCCTCCCCAAAGAGGTCCCTTACCCTTGCGGCACCGACTCCTACGAACATTTCAACAAAGTCTGAGCCACTGATACTCAGAAAAGGTACATGGGCCTCCCCCGCTACAGCCTTGGCGAGAAGGGTTTTCCCTGTGCCCGGAGGCCCAACCAGCAAAATCCCTTTGGGAAGCCTTCCTCCGATAGCCTGGTATCTTTGAGGATATTGAAGAAAGTTGATGATTTCCTTCAATTCTTCCTTTGCCTCATCCTGGCCCGCCACGTCCTGGAAGGTAATCCCTGTCTCCTTTTCCTCGTAAATCTTTGCCTTACTCTTCCCGATGGACAGGAGACCTGGGCCTCCCTGCCCCATCCTTTTTATGAAGAAAGACCAGATGCCAAAGAGGAGGGCCAACGGAAGGACCCACGAGAAGAAGAAATTCGCCAGCCACTTATTTTCTACCTTGGCTGACAGCCTTACGTGGTGGGAAAGTAACAGAGGGACAAGCTGGGGATCTTTAACCCTGACGGAGGTAAGAATC
>JALTIG010000144.1 GCA_027004185.1 bacterium
GGACAAGGGATTGCTTGTGGAATATGGTGATGAAATAGATCCTGAAATCAACCACAAAGTCAGGGCTATTAAATACGCCTTAACGGAGAATCCTCTAAAAGGTGTTGTTGAACTAATCCCGACCTATCGATCTTTGATATTTATATATAATCCTTCCGAAACGAATCCTACTGAATTGAAAGAGCACCTGCTTGCGTTGGAGAACAAGATTATTGATATCAAAATTCCCCCCTCAAAGATAGTAAAAATTCCGGTTTGCTATGGTGGAGATCTTGGGCCAGATATTGAGTTTGTCGCTGAATATCACCATATTTCAGTGGATAAGGTTATAGAGTTACATACAGAGCCGGAGTACCAGATTTATATGTTGGGTTTCACACCCGGTTTTCCCTTTCTGGGGGGACTTCCGAAGGAGCTTCATACCCCAAGGCAAAAAACACCACGCTCGAGGGTCCCAGCGGGTTCCGTCGGTATCGCAAACGGACAAACGGGGATTTATTCGATTGATAGCCCAGGAGGCTGGCAATTGATTGGCCGTACCCCTTTAAAGATATTTGATCAGACACGGGACAATCCATTTTTGTTCGAGGCGGGTGATAAATTAAAATTTGAGTCCATTACGTTTGAAGAATATAATAGGATAAAAGAGACAAATGAAGAAAGAGATTCTTAAGGTTATTGAACCGGGTGCATATACAACCATTCAAGATTTTGGGCGATTTGGATACCAAGAGTTTGGTGTTCCTCCCGGTGGGGTTTTAGATCAGTTTGCTTATCAGGTTTCCAATCTGCTTTTATCAAACTCTTTAAATGACGCAGTGTTGGAAATTACCGTTTACGGACCTAAGCTTGAGGTTCTAAATGATACCATGTTGTCTATAACCGGAGCAACAATCCCTTTGTTCCTGAATGGCGAAAGAATCGAACATTGGTCTTCATTCAAGGTAAAGCGCGGAGATGTGATCAAATTTGGACCTATAGAATCCGGTTGCAGAGCATATCTATCCGTTTTAGGGGGGATCGAAGTACCGGTTGTTATGGGAAGCCGCTCTACCTACGTAGGGGCAAAGATCGGAGGTTGCGACGGAAGGCCTTTAAAAAGGGGAGATATTTTGTATGGCCGCGAGGATGTACCCAATAAGAAACCTGTTTCTTTGAACAAGAAATTCATACCAAGTTACCCAAGAGATAAAGAGATCAGAGCTATCTTGGGGCCTCAGGATGATTTCTTTGACACCGCAATCGATGTATTTTTTAACTCCGAATATGCTGTGACTTCAAAAGCGGACAGAATGGGATACAGATTGAAAGGGCCTAACCTTGAGCACCGGGATGGGGTGCCAAAAAGCATTATATCTGAGCCGAGTCTGCCTGGGGGCATTCAAGTGCCTGCTGATGGTCAGCCGCTTATCCTTCTGGTTGAACAAACGGTTGGTGGGTATACGAAGATAGCGACGGTTATTTCAACAGATATAAGCTTGATAGGGCAATCAAAACCGGGCGATCTTTTCCGTTTCGTTAAGGTCGATTTGGAAACCGCGCATAAGGCCTTTTTTGAAAGAGTACGAAGGTTAAATGAGATAGAAGAGAGCTTAAGGCAGGAATAGAGGAGAGGGTATGGATTCTGACTGGATGAACAAACCGAGCTTGTTTCGCGAAAGAGTACGTGAAGGTAAATGGAGGAAATCTACAAATGGGATATGTCCCGGTTTTGTCCAGGCAAACCTGGTGATTATCCCCAAAGAATACGCACTGGATTTTACAATATTTTGTTACAGAAACCCAAAACCCTGCCCAATCCTGGAGATTCTCGATGCGGGGGACCCAATAATAAAGGAAATAGCAAAGGATGCTGATGTTCGTACCGATATTCCCATGTATAGGATCTACAGAGATGGTGAATTGATTGGAGAGAAGGAGAATATCTTAGAATACTGGCAAGAGGATCTTGTAACGTATCTTATTGGGTGCAGTTATACCTTTGAAGAGGCACTGGTGAGGGGGGGTGTCCCTGTGAAAAACTACCAGAACAAGAGGGATCCTGGAGTCTATATAAGTTCTATCAACTGCCGAACATCAGGAGTTTTTTCCGGTCCCATGGTTGTAACGATGAGGCCAATACCCGCTAATTTGATCTCCAGGGCTGTACAGATAACAGCACTTTTTCCAAAAGCACATGGAGCCCCCATCAATATTGGAGACCCAAGATCAATAGGGATATATGATTTAAACAAGATTGACTTCGGTGAGGTAACAGAGATTGAAGAGGGGGAGGTTCCGGTGTTTTGGGCCTGTGGGGTTACTCCTCAATTAGTTGCGATGCACTCGAAATTACCCTTCATGATTACCCACAAACCTTGTCATATGTTTGTATCTGACTTAACCATTAATGAACTGATGTTAACATCGAATTGAACAATTTATGTGGAAAAATTAAACGGGAAGGAGGTGAAATGAGAGACACTTTAAAGAAAAAATCTTTAAGGAGGGAGGAAAAATGAAAAGCATACAATCAAAAATCTTAAGCCTTATTATAGCAATATTGTTCGTAGGTTTTGGCATACCGGGTGCCGCCCATGCCCGACCTATACGTATAGGAGCTGTCTATGATTTGACAGGGGCCCTTTCGGTTTATGGTTCTGGAAGTAATATGACCGCGAAGGCCGCGGTAAAATATATTAACAAGCATGGTGGAATTGCAGGTCGTCCCGTACAGTACATAGTTGAGGATGGTGGAACGAAAGCGACGACTGGTCTAAGAAAGTTTCGAAAGCTGGTATTAAAGGACCATTGTGACTTTGTCTTGTTGAGTTGTAATTCTGGGCTTGGTGTTGGTGCTCCACCGTTAGCGAAGGAGCTTAATACGATTTTCTTCACGGAAGGTACGGCACGTGAGATAACAGGGAAAAAGGGGAACCGCTATACATTCAGGCAAATCGATAACGCTGAGATGGCTGCCATTGCCATGTCAAAATTTGCTGCGAAAAATCTAGGGAAACGGGCATATGGCCTCGGGGCAGATTATGCGTGGGGGCATTCCGTAGTAGACACTGCTGCAAAATGCTTTGCGCCACTTGGTATAAAACTCTTGGGGAAAACCTTTTCCCCCATAGGCACGTTGGATTTCGTTCCATATTTAAGTAAGATCCCTAAAGATACTGATTTTATCATTGCTGGCTATTTTACGGCAGATGTCATTAAATTGGTAAAACAAGCCTGGGAACTTGGTTTTAGAAAACCTATTTTCGTTGGTACATTGGAGGGGATTCACTATAAGGATTTAGGTAAGGGGGCCGATTTAATTTGGTGTGGAACATATGGATCGCGATCATTAAATGGATACCCAAAGGATGTTCGTCCCTTCCAGAAACAATACAGAGAAATTGTTGGACTTGATAACGAAGGATGGGATAAGACAGGTAAGATCAGTGCTGATTACATCTGGGCCGGATGGGAAGGTATTTTTTGGATTAAAAAAGGGATTGAGGATAGTGGATGGAAGTCCAAAAAAGACAATCTAAAATTTGTGAAGGCGTTAGAGGGTGCAAAAGTTAATGCAAGTATTGAATTCCCCGACGGGCCAAAATTAATGCGAGCGCAAGACCATCAAGCTATTTGTGATATTTATGTCCTGAAAGCAGAAAAGGGCAAGATTATCACGAAGGCATGTATGCGGTGG
This sequence comes from bacterium, assembly GCA_027004185.1. GTDB lineage: Bacteria > Desulfobacterota > S145-22 > S145-22 > S145-22 > S145-22. The sequence goes on from JALTIG010000144.1 coordinate 3,680, forward strand.
AAAGAGCTTATTCCATTGTATCCACCTGATGTAGATTTTACAAAGCAACCTTTGCAATAAGCCAATTATTGGGGGGGTGATATGGAGACATGTCATCCCCCTGTATTTCTGAAAGGGAAGGGGCGCTTTGATTAAACATGCTTTGATTTTATCTCTCATGAACGGGGGGGTTTGGGCATGTATATTGGCCATGGTTTCCCTTGGTTTAACCCTTATTTATGGTCAACTTGAAATCATAAACATTGCGCATGGGGCAATGTACGCCGTTGGTGCGGTTACTGCGTACTATGTAACAAACTATTTTGGCGCATGGGGATATTCACTGATCCTTTCTCCACTTGTGATGGCTGTCATAGCGATTGCCATTTACATCTTGTGCCTACAGTTTCGAGTGGTGGGGTACCCTGTAGAGGTAACACTTATCATCTCTTATGGGGTCATGTTTATCCTCGAACAAGTTACATTGCTTGTTTTTGGGGGTGCCCCTAAGTTAATCCCCAATCCTATACCTTACGAAATGCGCTTTTTTGGAGAGTTATATCCATCTTATCGGGTATTTGCTGCATTGTTTTCGCTTGGGACGATCGGCGGTCTACTGTTATTTTTGAAGAAGACAAAACTGGGATTATGGATCCGGGCCACCAATCAAGACCATGATACAGCCTTAGCTATGGGAATTCCTGTATCACGGGTTTATATGCTGACATTTATCTTAGGATCTGTCCTTGCGGCATTAGGGGGTACATTGGTCGCTCCCATGACAAGTATAACCTACGACATGGGTTCTGAGATTATCATCGATTCTTTTATTGTTGTTATTGTGGCAGGTTTTGGGAGCATTCCGGGAACCCTTATAGCTGCTCTGATCTTATCTATCTCAACAGGTGTGTTCTCGGTAATATTAAATCCGGTTTCGGCAAAGGGAATATCGTTGGGGATAATGATATTGATCCTCCTGATCAAACCTGAGGGGCTTTTAAAATATTGATGATGAGTTCTAAGTATAAATATCTATCAATCAGCGGTATTATTCTTTTAATGCTTCTTATACCGTTTCTCTTGCCTGCTTATTATAAGGATCTTCTGGTTGAAGTCCTAATTTTTGGGCTCTTCAGCCTTGGTTTTGACATCATTTTTGGTTTTACCGGGTTACTCAATTTTGGTACTTCTGTCTTTTTTGGTTTGGGAGGATACACTGTTTTATTAAGCATTACTCATTGGCATGTTGGCATTTGGGGAGCAATCGTATTGACGATATTGGTTAGTGCGATTTTCTCATTCGTTTATGGACTCTTGGTTACGCGTTTTAAAAGCCACTATTTTGTAGCTATAACAATCGTTGTCTCCATGATTTTTTTCTACCTCGCTATGGCGAATAGCTCAATTACCGGTGCGGATGAGGGATTAACTTTTAATGTACCAAACCTAAATTTTGGTTTCTTTGCCTTAAATATCAAAAATATTTTGGTCAGATACTATTTTGTACTTGCCCTGTGTGGACTGATTTTCCTTTTGGTCTGGAAGTTCTTTCAAACGCCCTATGGGAAGGCAATTATTGCTGTAAGAGAAAATGAAAATCGGGCCAAAATGATCGGGTACAATACAAAAATGATTAAATTGGTTGCCTTTACCCTTTCCGGGGTAGTTTCCTGCATGGGAGGGGCTTTATATGTTTTGCATTTAGGGTTTATTAGTGCACATTCATTCTTTTGGGTTTGGACAGCACGGTCCGTATGGTGGACAATTATCGGAGGCACAGGCACCCTTATCGGCGCCTTTGTGGGACCGGCCGTTCTGGTGTTCATAGAGGATGTCTTGAGTAGCTGGAGTACCAGTTTTTATTTGATCATTATGGGTGTAATAATGATCTTGGTCATCATATTAGCTCCGGAAGGGATTGTTGGAACGGTAAGAAAAATAATCATCAAAAAAGAGAAATAGCATGGAAACCGTCCTTGAAACCAAGGGATTGGTCAAAAGATTTGGTGGATTGATTGCGACAAATAAAGTGAATTTTGAACTTAAGGAGGGTGAGGTCAAAGGCTTAATTGGGCCGAATGGTGCGGGTAAGACCACCTTTTATAATCTAATAACGGGGGTATATAGGCCAGACTCAGGCAAGGTTTTCTTCATGGGGGAGGATATTACTGGAATGCCACCCGATAAGATCTGCAGGAAAGGATTGGTTAGGACATATCAAATTACCTCCATATTCCCGAATTTAACCATTTTTGAGAACGTTCGTCTGGCAGCACAACTTGGATATGGAAAAAGGATTAGTTTCACAAAAGGTATTTTTAGCTTTAAGAAGGTTGTCAATAAGGTTAATGAGATTTTAGCGATGATTGGTTTGACGGGATACAGAAATTATAGTGCAAAGGAGATCTCTCAAGGGGATCAGAGGCTTTTAGAGGTTGCTATCGCATTAGCCTCGAACCCAAAGGTGTTACTTCTTGATGAACCTACAGCGGGTCTCAGTGCGAATGAGACGTTGCATCTAGTTAATGTTATTGGGAAACTTTTCGAAGATTCCGTAGTAAGAAACATTGTCCTTGTAGAACACGATATAGAGGTTGTATTAGATTTGGCACACTCAATATGTGTGTTAAATTACGGTGAGGTGGTTAAAGATGGTCCCACACAGGAGGTTTGTAATGATCCAAGAGTACAGGAAGTATACCTCGCCGGGGGGAAGGTAAGTGCTGCTGAGAGTTGAAAATCTTCATGCCTTTTATGGCAAGAGCTACATTATTCATGGGATAAGCTTTGGTGTGGAAAAAGGGGAAGTTGTAGGGATTCTTGGAAGAAATGGAGTGGGTAAAACAACACTTTTAAGAAGTATATTAGGTCTGTTCCCACCGAGAAAAGAGGGATTAGTCTTATTTGATAATATAAACATAAGTAAAATGCCAACAAACAAAATCGTTGAGATGGGAATCGGGTATATCCCTCAAGGAAGACGCATCTTTCCAAAATTGACGGTGATGGAGAATTTATCGACGCCAATTATAAAGGGAAAAGTGGACAAATCCAGTCTCCAAATGGTTTTCGATTATTTCCCTGTTTTAAAAGACAAGCTTAAGCAATTAGGTGGGACCTTAAGTGGCGGCCAGCAGCAAATGTTGGCTATTGGAAGGGCTATCATCTCTAACCCCAAACTTATCATTATTGACGAGCCTACAGAAGGCCTTCAACCATCGATGGTCAATATGGTAAGAAAAAGCATCAAAAACCTCTCTGGTAAGAGTATTACGATTATCATTGCCGATCAGAACCTTGAAAATGCCCTTGAATTATGTAAGAGGATATATGTATTAGAAAAGGGGAAGATAAAATATGAAGAGAAACAGGAGAATCTCAGTATCGAGTTGCTTTATAAGTTTCTGGGTGTAGCTAAGAGTAGGCATTATGATTTTGCGAGACATTAGGGATTGAATTTTCTTGTTTGAACAGATTAAACAGAGGAGAAGGTTTGTTATAAAGGTAGAAATATGGCTGTACAGAATATAAAAAGTGTTACTCCCTCCTTGCCCGAAGGGCGGTATTTTTTCTCCGGAAACGAGGCGGTTGTGGAAGGGGCCTTATCGGCGGGGTGTCGATTTTACGGGGGATATCCCATCACGCCCTCCAGTGAGATCATGGAACGCATGGCGGCCCGGCTGCCTGAATTTGACGGGGTTTTTATTCAGATGGAAGACGAAATCGCATCGATTGCCTCGGTGATCGGGGCCTCGTGGGCAGGGGCAAAGGCTATGACGGCCACCTCAGGCCCTGGGTTTAGCCTGATGCAGGAGGGAATCGGGTATGCCGCCTTCACGGAGGCCCCCTGCGTGGTGGTGGACATCCAGCGGGCGGGTCCTTCCACGGGGCAGGCCACCAAGGTGGGAAGCGGAGACCTCATGCAGGCCAAGTGGGGATCTCATGGGGATTACCTCCCCATTGCCCTCTCCCCATGGTCTGTTCAGGAGATGTTTGATCTGACCATTCGTGCCTTCAATCTTGCGGAGCGGTATCGTGTCCCTGTCTTTCTCATGGGGGAAGAGGCCACGGCACATCTGAGGGAGGGCATTCGGATCCCGGCAGAGGTGGAGATTTGGGAGCGAAATCGGGGGCCGGGGGATCCGTTTGGCACCGATGAATCGGACGGGGTGCCCCCTATGCCGGCCTTTGGGGATGGTCAGAAGCTTCTCGTTACCGGGTCCACACACGATCGACGTGGGTTTCGCAGGACCGACGACCCGGAAACCCACCGGATTCTTGTAGAGCGGCTTCACAAAAAGATATTGAGCCACAGTGACGAGGTCATACGAGTAGAATCGTACTACCTGGACGGTGCCGAGATCGGGGTCGTTGTCTATGGATTCACCGCCCGGAGTGCCCTATATGTCGTTCAGAGACTCAGGAAAGCAAGGGTTCCCATCGGCCTTTTGCGTCTTCAGACCCTCTGGCCCTTCCCCTATGCCGAGATTGAGGGGGTAACACGATCCCTGAAGCATTGTCTGACCTTTGAGATGAACATGGGACAGCTCTCTGGGGAGATTCAGAAGGTCTGTCGATGCCCTCTTCATATCAACACCCAGGTGAATGGTACGATTATCTCACCTGCAACCATTGAGAGGAGGATTCGGGAGGTTTTAGCATGACCCGAGCACTTGAGGGATACATTCGACCCGAGATAGAAAGTACACCCTTCTGTCCCGGTTGTGGGCATGGCAGTCTCATGGGCACCATTTTGCGGGCCATTGAGGATCTCGGTTGGGACATGGATGAGATGGTCTTCGTTTCTGGGATTGGGTGTGCTGGGTGGATCCCTAGCCCCCATTTCAACGCTGATACTCTGCACACCCTCCATGGGCGGGCCATTGCCTTTGCTACGGGGGCGAAACTGGTCAACCCGTCTCTGAAGGTCATGGTGATTGGAGGAGACGGGGATCTGACCTCCATTGGCGGGAATCACCTTATCCACGCTGCCCGGAGGAATATGGACCTGACTGTGGTCTGTGCCAACAACATGATCTACGGGATGACGGGAGGGCAGGCGGCTTCCACAACCCCCCTTGGCTGTTTCAGCAGCACCACCCCCCGTGGGAATCCCTATCCTCCTTTCGACCTCTGCAAACTTCTGGAGGGAGCTGGTGCCCGGTATGTGGCCCGGTTTGCCATCACCCAGCCGGTGGAGCTGCGAGAGGCTATCAAGAAGGCCCTGACCCTGACCGGTTTTACGTTTGTGGAGGCTGTTTCTCCCTGTCCCACCCAGTTTGGGCGGCGGAACAGGATTGACCAGGCCGCTGGCATGATTCGTTACCTTCAGGAGCATTGTATCCCGAAGGAAGACGCAACGGGGAACGAGGATCCGGACATGATCATCACGGGGGAATTTGTCGGTGCATAAGGTAATCCAAGTAAGACTGGCAGGTTTTGGGGGACAGGGGGTCGTCCTGGCAGGGATGCTCCTTGCCACGGCAGGGGTCAAAGAGGGGCTTGAGGTAGCGAACTCAAACTCGTACGGTGCGCAGGCGCGGGGAAGTGCCTGCAAGGCAGAGGTCGTCCTCGGAAAGGATCCCATCATTTTTCCTCATGTGTTAACCTCTGACATCCTGATAGCCTTTTCCCAGGAGGCCTATGAGCTCTTCTTACCGGACATGGTAGAGGGAGGGACCATCCTGTTTGACTCCTACCACGTTACCCGCCGGGAAACGGGACATTCTTATTATGAGGTTCCCGCTACCCAAACGGCCCTGGAGGCCTTCAAAACCCCGCAGCCAGCCAATATCATCATGCTGGGGGCCTTGACCGTGATGACCGGCATAATCTCTGAGGCAAGCATGACCATCGCTGTTCGGGAGAATGTCCCGCCCCGGTTTTTGGATATTAACCTCAAGGCCCTCTCTCTTGGGTTCGACCTTGCAAAGTAGGTGAAAGGAGACCCCTGATGGCTGTCATCGGCAGAAGCTTCAGACCCCAAGTTAACCAGGAGCGATGTACCTCCTGCAGTCTCTGCCTTGAACAGTGCCCAGCCTATGTGGATCCGGGGTATCGGAACATGGAAGAGAGCATCCGTGGGAAGGTTTTTCGATCCTTTGCCACTATGCCATCT
>JALTIG010000145.1 GCA_027004185.1 bacterium
GACCTATGTTTTGAAAAAGACCGATTTCGGTATCGCGGCGCGGGCCGTGGCGCAGAATCGGGACGCGGCAGGCCTGATGGGCGTCAACATCGAGCGGATCAGCTCTTTTATTTACGCCATCTACGTGGGAATCAGCGCCATGACGGGGATCCTGATCGGTTCGGTCTTTTCCATCAACGCGCAAATGGGCGGGAAATATACCATCATGGCCTTTTTCGTGGTCGTCCTGGCGGGGATGGGATACCTTGACGGTGTGCCATGGGCGGCTTTTCTGCTTGGGATCGTGCAATCTATCTTTCTGATCTACTTCAATCCGGGATGGACCCTGCTGGCTGTTTTCATCATTCTTTACATTATCTTGCTTGTTTCGCCCAAGGGCCTGTTCGGAAGGGGGATATAAATGAAGGCGCGGGGTCGCGTTTACTTGATTTTCGCTGTGGTGTTTGGCCTCTTTTGTATTGTCCCTTTGGTGACAAATAACACATTCTACATCCGGATTGCCACGGAGGCCATCATGTGGATCGGTCTGGCGATCACGTGGGACGTCCTGGCTGGATACACGGGATACCTGAATTTCGGTCATGGGGCCTTTTTTGGGATCGGCGCGTACACGACCGCGATCCTGATGACCAGAGCGCATTGGTTTTTCTTCCCTTCAGCCTTTGTGGGAGGGATGATGGCGGGTCTTGTTGCGCTTTTGGCGGGCTTTCCAACCCTTCGTCTCTATGGGGCTTACTTTGCTATTGCCACATGGGCCTTGGGACGAGCTTTCCAGCAATTGGCGCTGGTTTTGGATATCACGGGTGGACCTGACGGTATGCGGCTTCCCACCTATCTGAATCCCACCTTCTTTTTCTATACCATGTTGATTTTCGTAGGAGGGCTCTTTCTGATCTTCTGGTTCATCCTGGAGCGGGCGCCGTTCGGATTGAAACTAAAAGCAATCCGCGAGGATGAAGAGGGTGCCATGGCGATAGGCTTGAACCCCGCGCGGATGAAGGTTATGGCCTTTATCGTGTCGGCGATCCCTGCAGGAATTATCGGAGGAATTTACGCGTATTGGATTACCTATATCAACCCGGCCTCCACTCTCGGGGACCTGGTGACCGATCAGGCGGTAGTCATGGCCGTTTTCGGCGGGCTTGGAACCCTGATTGGACCCACGATCGGCGCGGCCCTCATCTATGCCTTCAAAACCTACTTCTGGGCCTATCTATCCCAGTATCAGGTCCTTTATCTCGTTATCCTGGGGGCCGCCATCGCGGCCAGCGTTGTGTTTCTGCCGGATGGTCTCTGGGGGGTTTTTGTTTCGCAGCAAGAGGGGCGGAAGGCCTTGAAAAAGGGGTTAGCTCTCAAAAAAGAAAAGCGGGGATAGTGGAAAGGCGGGGAAATGAAAGAACCTATTCTAAAAATAGATGATGTTTCAAAGGTCTTCGGTGGGTTGCGGGCGGTGGACCGTGTTACGTTTGAAGTTAACCAAGGGGAGATTGTTGGGCTCATCGGGCCGAACGGGGCGGGAAAGACCACTCTTTTCAACGTTATCAGTGGCTATTACGCCCCGACCGAGGGGACCATTACCTTCCAGGGTCGGGACATTTCTGGGCTGCCTCCCTACAGGTTGGCGCGGGAAGGGATCGGCAGAACCTTCCAGATTGTCAAACCCTTTGTCGGGCTGACCGTCCTGGAAAACGTGGTGATTGCCTCCTTTCTCAAGTATCCAAGGATGGCTGACGCGGAAGTGAATGCGGAGAGGATTCTGGAATTTACGGGACTCATTGAGAAGAAGGATGAATCCGCGCAGGGGCTCACTCTGGCGGGGCGGAAACGGCTGGAGATCTCGAAGGCCATGGCCCTGGAACCGACGCTACTCCTTCTCGATGAGGTGGTCGCCGGCTTGAACCCGACGGAAGCGGATAAGACCATCGAGTTGATCCTGAAGGTAAGGGACCAGGGGGTTACGATTCTGATTGTGGAGCATATCATGCGTGTCATCATGAATATCAGCGACCAGGTTGTGGTCCTGAACTACGGGCAGAAGATCGCGGAAGGAAAACCGGATGAGGTCGCGAAGAATCCTACCGTCATTGAAGCCTATCTGGGGGAATCACAGGCATGAAATTACTGGAGGTCAAGGGGGTCAATACATTTTACGGGGAGAGCCAGGCGCTCTGGGACGTCTCGTTTCAGGTGGAGCAGGGGATGTTGGTAACGCTCCTCGGGGCGAACGGGGCGGGGAAGACAACGACGTTGAAGTCCATTTGCGGCCTTCTCAAGCCGGAAAGCGGTGAAATCACCTTTGCCGGAGAGCCGATTCATCCCCTACCGGTTCACGAGATCGCCAACATGGGCATCACCCTCATCCCAGAGGGCCGCCAGCTTTTCCCTCAGATGAATGTGGAGGAAAACCTGATCGCGGGGTCCTATCTGAAACGGGCCAAGGAGAAACGGAAGGAGAACCTGGAACGGGTCTATGAACTCTTTCCCGTCCTGAAGGAGCGACGGAAGCAGGTGACTGAGACCCTGTCGGGCGGGGAGCAGCAGATGCTGGCTATCGGCCGGGCCCTCATGCAGGATCCCCGGCTCATTATGCTCGACGAGCCGAGTCTGGGACTGGCGCCCATCCTTGTCCAGAACGTCTTTTCCATTATCAAGGACCTCCATAACCATGGCGCGACGATTTTACTTGTGGAACAAAATGTCAATCAAGCTATAAAAGTGGCGGATTATTGTTATGTTATCGAAAACGGCTGGATCGTCATGGAAGGGACGGGGGCGGACCTTGAAAAAGACGAGAAAGTGCGTGAGGCTTATCTTGGCATGTAAAAAGGGAACTTCTTATTTTATCTCAGGGAGGAAACAATGAGCAGAAACGAAGAGCTAATGGAACTACGTGAACAGCATGTTCCCCGGGGAGTTTTTAACACCCATCCTATTTTTGCCAAAGAGGCAAAAGGAGCGATGATCATTGATATCGACGGGAGAGAGTACATCGATTTTGCCGGAGGGATCGGTGTGGAGAACGTGGGGCACTGTGCGGAAAGGGTGGTGGAAGCTATTAAACACCAGGCAGAGAAGTATATTCATACCTGTTTCCATGTGGTCATGTATGAACCCTATATCAAGTTGGCCATAAAGCTTAACGAGATAACCCCAGGTTCCTTTCCCAAGATGACCATGTTTGCCAACAGCGGGGCAGAGGCGGTGGAAAACGCCGTCAAGATTGCTCGATATTACACAAAACGGCCCGCCGTCATCGCTTTCGAGAATGCCTTTCATGGAAGGACGTTACTGGG
>JALTIG010000146.1 GCA_027004185.1 bacterium
GGGTTGTGTTGGATATACTTTTTACTGTCCTCATATTTCCTGGGTTCGGGTTTATCCCATTGTTGGGGGGCATTATAGGGATTACGCTGGGCGTAATTTTCAGTGGGCGAGGAAGCGAAAATGAGGATGGCGATCCAAAGAAGAACCAATAGCCAAGGGGTAAGGACTCGCTGAGTTTACAAGATTTGTTGAGCCTATAGTATGATTACGGATTACGTCTTTTACCTGTGTCATCGATTGTGCGTTACGCTTGCCTTTCTATTTGACCGATAAAGCAAAACAATTTTGCTAATGTAAATATCTTAGCCGTCGATGGAATTGGTAAGAAATAAAACAAATTGTTCAAAGCTACAAAACCGGCAAAATGGCCGAAGCCAAGGCTGGTATCGTGATCGAACCAGATACCGACCAGCTCACCTCAGCGTTGACAAGATTGTTGGATGATCCTAAGCTGTGCAAAGAGATGAGCGCCAACGGCAGATGGCTGGTCTTAGAGAAATTCACCTGGGACAAAGTGGCCGAGCAGATGATCCAGTTGTATCAGGACGTATTGGAGAATTGGAGATGAGCCCGAAGGATTGGCCGGATCTTGTTGACGAAATTGTCACTGATTTGTATACTGCGCACTGAAGGTGACGGAGATGGTGAGTACTACTGTGCGGATTAGCTTAAAAGCAAAGGGGGCTTTGCAACAGCTTTCCTCGCAGACTGGCAAAAAGATGCAGGAGATACTTGACGAAGCTGTCGAGCTCTATCGTCGCCAGCTCTTTTTGCAGAAAGCCAACGCTGCCTTCACCGCTCTACAGGCAAATCCCGATGCTTGGGCCAATGAAGAGGAGGAGCGGGCGGCTTGGGATGCCGCGCTTTCCGATGGGATGAAGGATTAGGGCATGTCTGAACCTTCCCGGGGAGAGATCTGGCTGGTGGACCTCTCCCCTGTCCGCGGTCATGAACAGGTGGGCAGACGGCCCGTCCTTGTGATATCGGTGGATGAGTTTAACCATGGTCCGGCAGGGCTCGTCGTTGTCATTCCGATTACAACAAAGGCTCAAGGCATCCCGTTCCATGTAGAGATTAGTCCCTCTGAAAGTGGCCTGGATCGCCTCGGTTTTGTCAAGTGTGAGGATGTTCGTTCAATCGCCAAGGAGCGCTTATTGAAGCGTCTGGGGAGAATTACACCAGCAAAAGTAGCAGAAATTGAGGACCGGCTGCGGATTCTCCTGGGGCTGTAATAGAGGGCCATTAATGAAAGCAGTAAGGATAGTTGTCGAGCATGGATATCAGCCGCCGGGTAATTTCAGGGTTCGTTTGGGTAAGGTGGCAGACGATCCGATTGTACGAAAAGGCGCTCGAAAGTAAGATTACGAGAAACTATGACAGAAAGGAGAAACTATGATCATCCTTGGAATCAACGCTTATCACGGGGATTCGTCTGCTTGCCTCATTCGTGACGGGGAGATCGTCGCCGCGGCAGAGGAAGAGCGGTTCCGCCGGATTAAACACTGGGCCGGCTTTCCTTCAGAGGCTATCAAATACTGCTTGAAAGAGGCGAACGTCTCCCCGGAGGAGATAGACCACGTGGGCATATCCCGTAATCCCAGCGCCCACCTCTATAAGAAGGTGCTATTCACTCTTTCAAAGCGGCCCAGCTTTTCTCTAATCAAGGACCGGCTGGCCAATATGGCCCGGGTGAGAGACCCCAAGACCGAACTTTCCAAAGCTCTAGGGATCAACCCTGCCAAACTCAAGGCACAATTTCACAATGTAGAGCATCACCGTGCACATATGGCAAGTGCTTTCTTTGTCTCTCCATTTGATGAGGCCGCGGTTCTCTCTATAGACGGCTTCGGTGACTTTGTGAGCACGATGCTTGGTGAGGGGAAGGACAATAGCATAAAGGTGCTGGATTATGTTGAGTTCCCCCACTCCCTTGGCCTCTTCTATACTGCTGTTACCCAGTTTCTCGGCTTCCCGAAGTACGGCGATGAATATAAAGTTATGGGGCTTGCTGCTTATGGTGAGCCTGTCTATCTGGACGAATTTCGCAAGATCGTCCGGTTACAGAAGGATGGGACTTTTGAACTAAACCTGGATTATTTCCTTCACCATTCAAAGGGCGTAGAAATGACCTGGGATAACGAAAAACCGGTCATCGGCAGGGTCTACTCGGATAAGTTTATCGAGAAATTTGGTTCCCCCCGAAACCCGGAGGAGGAAATAACAAAGAAACATGAAGACATGGCTTCTTCCCTGCAAGCGATGTTGGAGGAGGCCTATTTCCACATCTTGAACAACCTGTATGAAAGAACCGGGAAGAAAGTCCTCTGTCTCGCGGGAGGCGTGGCTTTCAACAGCGTGGCTAACGGGAAAATCTTCGATCGGACACCGTTTGAGGAAGTCTATATCCAAGCGGCGGCAGGAGACGCCGGAGGAGCTCTCGGGGCAGCTTACTATATCTATCATCAAATTTTGGGCAATCCACGGAAGTTCGTTATGACAAAAGCTTACTGGGGACCACAATACTCCAATGGGCAAATAGAGAAGGTACTGAAGGAATACGGTTTAGATTATGAGGCAATGGAAGAGGAGCCTTTGATTAAACGGACGGTGGAGGCTATCGCTCAGGGCAAAGTCGTTGGTTGGTTTCAAGGGAGGATGGAATGGGGGCCAAGAGCATTGGGAAATCGCAGTATCTTGGCCGATCCAAGGAGAGCTGAGATGCGAGATGTTCTTAACAAGCGCATCAAGAGGCGCGAACCGTTCCGTCCGTTTGCACCGTCGATCTTGCTCGAAGCAGTGGGGGATTATTTTGAGAAAACATATCCTGATCCATTCATGATCAAGGTCTACCCAATTAAAAAGGATAAACGGGACGTGATTCCAGCGGTAACTCACGTGGATGGTACAGGCAGGTTGCAGACCGTCGCTAAAGAAGAGAACCCGCTTTACTGGAAGCTCATTAAGGCTTTTGGAGACTTGACAGGCGTTCCTGTGGTTCTAAACACCTCGTTCAATGAGAACGAGCCCATCGTGTGCTCACCGAAAGAAGCTGTGGAATGCTTTTTAAGAACGAAGATGGATGTGTTAGTGCTTGGGAATTTCTTCTTGGAGAGGAAGGCGGATAGCTGATGATCAAACGAGCGCTTATCACCGGAATCACCGGCCAGGATGGATCTTACCTGGCTGAATTGTTGCTGCATAAAGGCTATGAGGTCCATGGACTAATCCGGCGGGCGAGTACGTTCAACACGGATCGCATCGATCATATCTATCAAGAC
>JALTIG010000147.1 GCA_027004185.1 bacterium
CCTAAATTATCATATAAGAACCATAAAGTTTTTTATCTTCCTCTTACATTCCCTTATAACGGTGATGCGGATGATACCCTCAGATTTGAAGTATACAAAAACCCATGAATGGGCTAAGATTGAAGGAAATACGGCAATATTTGGAATTACCGATTATGCACAAGAGCAGTTGAATGACATAGTGTATGTGGAACTCCCAGAGGTCGGAACTTCGCTGAAGAAAGGTGAAGAGATGGGAGTCGTGGAATCTGTTAAAGCGGCAAGTGATATATACTCTCCATTATCTGGCAAAGTGATAGAGATAAACAACGAAGTGGTTGACAGTCCAGAATTGTTGAATGAAGACCCTTATAAAAACTGGCTTATAAAGATTGAACTGGAAAATCCCGATGAGATTAACGAGCTCCTTGAAGCGAAGGATTACGAAGAAATAGTAGAGGAAGAGAAGAGGAAGGAAAGTTGAAGAGGTTAGACCACTATTATTACTCTGCAAAGAGGAAGGGATATAAAAGCAGAGCATCTTTTAAACTCATTCAGATCAATGAAAGATACGGTATCATAAAAAAGGGATTTTTTGTTCTTGATTTGGGCTCGTCTCCTGGGGGATGGAGCCAGGTTGCTGTTGAATTTGTGGGAGATTCGGGTAAGGTTGTGGGTGTTGACATCAAGCCTATGCACATAAAAAATGTGGAATTCATAAGGGGAAATGTATTTGATGAAAATATTGTGAATAGAATAAGGGAGAAAGTAGAGTTTTTTGATGCAGTGATATCTGACATGGCCCCGCACATCTCAGGTATTAGGTCAATGGACCATGCAAAATCCATAGAGCTTGGTGAAAGAGCTTTGCAAATAGCTATTGAAGTCCTGAGAGAGAATGGGAACATGGTAATCAAAGTCTTTCAGGGAGATATGCTGAATGATTTTCTAAAAAAATTAAGAAAAAATTTTGAATTTGTGAAGTTGCATAAGCCAAGGGCATCCTCACCAAAAAGCTCAGAGATTTATGTGGTATGCAAGAAATTTTTCAAAACACCATGAAATCTCTCAAGTTCAATTACAACGAGAATTCTTTTCTCATCCCTATTTTCCACATTATCCCTTATCCTCTCCTGCATATAGTGTTCCCTTTCTGTTTCTATATCCCTGTACGATGAAATCTTATTTATCTCCCTATCCCATTTCAGAACAAAATCTTCTGGTGTTTTTGCGTTGAAATCCATTCTCCATATCTTTCTTTTCCTCATGTTGAATCTCAGGAGATGAAGTATATTAACTTTCTTAACAAACATCCTTGAATAATCCTCATCGGGTATATCCAGCGGGAGCATTTCAATACCTCTCTCCTTAGATATTGTGAAAGCCTCAAGATATGTGGGCACGGGCAAGCCAACCTCTCCAAAATGCTCAAGTTTTTTTGCGTATATTACCTCATAATCATCGGGATCAATGGTGAAAGGCTCTATCAGGTACTTCTTCAAACCCTCCATCTCTTCGGGGGATATGCCAAGAAGGATTAACTGGGGATTGAACTCATCCACAATATTCCTTAATAATTTTCTCTCGCTAACGAGTCCTTTTACTGTACCAAAAAACAGAATTTCCTTGTTTTTGATATTTATTTTTCTAACCCTATTCATATGGAACTTCTCTCCTCCACAAGTTCTCTTATCTCATCCTTTTCCCGCTCCATTATCTCCCTCTTTTTTATCAGAGCAATTCCGTGGTAGTCCTCGTATTTTGATTCTTCAATGACGATAAAACCCCTCTTTTCAAGTATCTTAGAGAGTATTCTGAGGTTCATCGCCTTGTATTTCAAATTACTCTCTTTCTTTTCAATACCAGTGAGCATGATATCCCTCTCATCCTTACTCAATGCTTCAAAGGGACATTTGTAGGTAACAAACACATCAAATCCCATCTCCATAAGTCTTCTGTAAATCTCCCCATGCTTCAAATCTTTTATCTCGTATCTCTCCTCCTCTATTTTTCCAAAATCAAAAATGTCAATGGGCAATATGAGTTCAGTATTGAGGAATTTCTCAAGTTTCAAGGCAATCTCAACATTTGAACTCATTCCCTCTTCGTATAACTGTATCGTCTTTCTTGTTACCCCTGCCACAGCGGCAAGTCTGCCAAGCGATATTCCCATTCTCTCCCTGACTTCTCTTAAAAGAGAACTGTTAATATTCACATAGAAACCTCCGGGAGCCGCGTAAACTGCTGGTGGTATTCCTTCAATTATGAAATCTCTAAATGTGCCTAAGGATATTATAGGTATCCCATGGCGGGAGTAAACCACACCATCAAGTATGGCACCCATCCCACCTCTTTGACCGATTATAAGCGGAGATGCGTTTAACTCACTTCCAAGAATCTTCAGTTCCCTTGCAATTTCATTTCTCAAAGAATCCATATTCACCAGCGTTTTCATAATCAATATTTTTCTATTTTTTCTTGCAATTAAATCAAATATTATCGTCTTTCTTATGGGTTCTCCAATATCAAATCCCCCTTTGTGCAGAATTCTCCGTATCTCTTTTAGCATATCCTCTTTCTCCATCAACCTTATAATTATGTTACTACTATAAATAATTTTCCCAAAGTTAGTAAGCATGAATTCGCAGAGATAAAAAGAAAATTTAGAAAAAACTTTTAACTCTCAAACCCTTTCCCCTCCCATGTTTGGATGGACAGGAACAGCCTTAGAAATTGATTTGTCAACAGGAGATATAAAAAGTATAAAAATTGAGGAAAAAATACTTCATGATTATCTGGGTGGTCGTGGACTTGGGGTGAAATTGTATTATGATATGGTATCTCCCGAAATAGAGCCATTCAGCGAAGAGAATCCCATTATATTCACAGTTGGTCCCCTAACCGGAATTGCGCCCATGTCGGGAAGACATAGTGTAGTTTCCAAATCTCCCCTTACGGGCACGATTCTTGATTCCAATTCGGGAGGCTTCTGGGGTAAAGAATTGAAATACGCCGGCTACGATGCTTTGATCGTCAGAGGCAAGGCGGAAAAGCCAGTGGTTTTGAAGATAAGAGACAACGAAGTTCAAATAGAGCCCACGGACCTATGGGGTGAGAATGTTGATGTTGTCACAAATAAATTTGAGAGGTATGGAAGTGTCGCAACAATAGGAAAGGCAGGAGAGAAAAGGGTTCTTTACGCCGCCATCATGAACGATTTGACCCACGCAGCCGGGCGAGGAGGTCTCGGAGCGATAATGGGTTCAAAAAATCTCAAGGCCATAGTGGTTCGA
>JALTIG010000148.1 GCA_027004185.1 bacterium
CAGTACACCCGATGGGGACTGGCGATGCAGGCGACGGCGGATGATGAGATGGCTGCGATTTCGCTGGGTGTCAGTGCCCGTTTTGTTTATGCGGCGGCCTGGGCGATTGCCTTCATGGCAGCAGGTGTAGGCGGTAGCCTATTGGGGAATATCAATGGCCTGAATATCTCAGTGAGTTACCTGGGATTGCTCGTCCTACCGGCAGTAGTTCTCGGGGGGTTAAATTCGGTCCCGGGGGCGATTGTTGGTGGATTGGTCATCGGGGTTCTGCAAAACTTTGCAGGGACCTACTTATCCCAGTATTTTCCAGGAGGTATCAAGCAGATCTTCCCCTTCGTGTTTATGGTGGTGTTCCTACTTTTCAAACCGTATGGGCTCTGGGGCTGGGAACGGATCGAGCGTGTTTAACCTGAATTTCATGAGGAGCTGAAAAATGGCTAAAGGATTCCTTCCTTGTGGCACGTATCATCAGGATTATTTACATGACCATGCATGGTGGCAGACGGGATTTGTCAAGGGGAAAATGATCCTGCTTGGTATCATCCTTTTTTTCGTGATCCCTCATCTGGATCCTTACTGGGTTGGGGTTGCCAACATGATTGGATATACGATTCTTGGCGCTTTGGGGGTAGACCTGTTGATTGGGTTTACTGGCCAGATTACCCTTGGGCATGCAGCCTTTATTGCCGTAGGAGCTTATACAAGTACGTTGTTTGTTCTGGATTTTCCCTGGCCCCATGCCTTCATCCACTTGGGGATTGCGTACCCTATCAGTATCTTTATCGGGGCAATCGTAGCGGGTCTTTGGAGCGTGTTATGGGGACTCCCCTCTGCCAAGGTTAAAGGTTTTTATCTCATCCTGACGACAATGGCTGCCCAATTTGTGACAGTGAATTTTATCATTACCCAGTATGTTGCCAAGGTGGGTGGCCGGGGTCAGGCCTTTTCCCTACCTGCCGGAACGATAAAATTTGGCCCCTGGGTCATGGATACACCTGTCAAGGTTTATTATCTAATGATTATCCTTGTACTATTTTGTATCGCGATTATGGCCAATCTTCTGAGATCAAGGCCGGGTCGGGCTTGGATGGCTATCCGGGATAACGATATTGCAGCGGAAACCCTCGGGATTAATGTAGTGCTTTACAAGTTATTGGCTTTCTTTGTGGCTGGGTTTATCGCAGGAATCGCGGGAGCCTTCTGGATTAGTAATCTGGCGGCTATCAGCCCGGAGCATTTTCCCTGGTCATGGTCTCTCTGGCTGGTGGGTGTGATTCTGATCGGTGGAACGGGTTCCATCCATGGGACAATCTTCGGCTCCATGTTTATGGTCTTAGTGATGGAATTTCTTCAGATGGGGATCTTGCCCCTAGCGGACATTTATCCCCAGTTGATCGACAAATTCTTTTTTATCAAGGAATCAACGTTTGGCTTAGCCATCTGCGTCTTCTTGATTTTTGAGCCGAATGGGCTATCCTATCGCTGGTGGCAGCTTAAAAACTATTTTAATCTCTGGCCATTTTCTTATTAAGGAAGGGAGGTGATAGCACAAGGAACATCCAGGTTTTTCAGGGGGAAGGTGAATGGGGCCTTTCCCGAGCAGGGCCTTTGGCCTTTGTGAAACCTTCTAAAAAGGGGGAATAGGATGAAAGTACATAATATTTTCTTGAAAATTGGGATAGCCATTCTCGTGTTAGGGATGGTGGTCAGTTTCCCTGGGATGAGCTTTGCCAAAACCATCCGGATAGGTGGGCTTATGGATATGTCTGGCGCCACCTCGGATGTTGGGAAAGATTACGCTCTGGGAATGGCAGAGGCGTTCCAGTATTTTAACGCGCATGGCGGTGTAAATGGCAATAAAATTAAATATACGTATTTTGATTATGGGTATCGTATTCCTGAGGCTCTGACAAAATACACGTTGTTAAGGCGGTTGAAATGTATCGCTATCGAGGGGTGGGGGACTGGTGATACCGAGGCACTCTCCCCTACGATTACACGTGACAAGGTTCCTTATGTGTCTGCTTCATATTCTGCGCATTTAACCAATCCTAAAAAAACGCCGTATAATCTCTTTTTCTCATCTGATTACTCCACCAATGCACGTGCCTGTCTGACGGCCTGGTATGATAAGATCTGGCCGACCAAAAAGGATTATGGAAAACGTAAACCTCGGTTTGCATGTTGCTACATGTTTGCCTCTCCCTACTGCAGCGCCCCGATCAAGGCCATTAAGGATCAGGCAAAACTGCTGGGATTCGAGATTGGCCCAGATCAGAATGTATCTCTGTTTGCTCTGGACACCAAGAGCCAGATACTTGCGCTAAAAAAGTTTAAGCCGGATGTCGTATGGCATGGAAATACGGTGATGTCTGTAGCAGCCACGCTGCGTGACGCCTATGAGCTCAACCTGGGAGCAGACTGGATCATCAACAACTGGGGATTTGGAGAGAACCTACCGAAGCTCGCCGGGAAAGCGGCAGAAGGGGCCATTGGGGCTACACCCTGCGCCTTTTTCGGGCAGAAATCGGATGGGATGAATATTGTTGTTGCTAGCGCTAAAAAGTATGATCCGGGCGTACCCCTGAGCAAGCGGACAATTCGAACCATTCAGGCGTGGGGTGATGCACTGATTCTCTGGGAGGCCTTGAAGCGTGCCGATAAGGCAGGAGACTTGACAGGCCCGGGCATCCTGAAGAAGGGGTTCGAAACCTTCCGGAACTTCCATATCGGTCTCGGCGCCAGTGATGTAACCTATACTTCCACAGATCATCGCCCGTGTGGTGGTTGCATGATTCAGCAGTATAAGAATGGCAAGTTTGTCCGGCTTGAGTACGTCAATTTGAAGAAACGCTGGCCCAAGAGATGGGCGCATGAATGGCTGGGTTGGTGAGATTTGGAGTATAAAAAGATTTGAAATGATAACTATCCGTGGAGGGGGAGGCTTTGGAAAATAAGCCAGAAGTAAAGACTGAGCCAATTTTAAGGTTGAACAATATCGAAGTGAAATACCACGAGGTGATCCTTGTCCTTAAGGGCGTTTCCATTGAAGTACCTCAGGGAGGGATCGTTGCCTTGCTTGGAGCCAATGGAGCGGGCAAAAGCACGACTCTGAAGGCGATCTCTGGACTTCTAAAGCATGAGGATGGTGAGGTGACCGATGGTTCGATTGAGTTTCTGGGGCAGCAGATCCATCGGAGAAGAGCCGTCGAAATTGCGAAAATGGGGATTGTTCAGGTGATCGAGGGCCGGAGGGTTTTCGAACATCTGTCGGTGGAACAGAATCTCCTCGTGGGGGGGCATATGCGAAAGGACGGTGAAAAAACCATTAAAGAACGTCTCGAAATGGTTTACCATTACTTCCCGCGCTTGAAACAGAAACGGAAAGAGATTGCCGGGTTCGTCAGTGGTGGAGAGCAACAGATGACTGTTGTTGGACGGGCTCTTATGACCAATCCGAGGCTGATGCTTCTCGATGAACCCTCCATGGGTCTTGCTCCACTCCTGATTCACGAGATATTTGAGATTATTACTCGTTTGCACAAGGAAGAAAAGATTTCCATTCTCCTTGTGGAGCAGAATGTTAAGTTGGCCTTAAATGTGGCGCCCTATGCCTATGTGCTGGAGAATGGACGCATTGTTTTGGACGACACCTCAGAAAAACTTAAAGAGAACGAGGATATCAAAGATTTCTATTTAGGCCTCACAGATGTGGGGGGAAGAAAGAGTTTCAGGGATGTAAAACATTATAAACGGCGGAAACGCTGGTTAACCTAAAGGGAAAGGGGTGTAAAATGAAAAAGAGACGGAGCCCGGTCAAAACTGCTTTAGTGCTTTTAATTGGCGTCCTGTTTCTCGCGGGGATGGTAGGATGTGCCACCACCCAGGGAGCGAAGACAGCGGCGAAGGTTGCCAAGATTGAGCCACCTCAAGTGAAGCTTGTGGATGTGCAGTTAGCGCATTATTGGGGATGGTGGTATTTTTCAAAGAATATCAAACCTCTGAAGGGGACACCTGGCAATTACGGAGCCCCAATGGATCTGTCGTTCGTGTTTGAAATTACCAATCCGAATCCATTTCCGGTTCAACTGGATGGATTCAAGTTTACCGTATCGTTTGGTAATTTTGATGTAAATACCCTCAATTGCTATGAGACCATGTGGATTCCAGCGGGTAAGACCAACCAGTTGGCCGTCCATGGTATGTTTGATGCGCGAACCACCCTTTTGAGCCTGCTTGTAACAGGGGGTTTTAAGCTAAAAGCGGAACATATGAATGTTTGGCAGCAATTGGAGAAATGGTGGACAGGTATTGCAACATTTTCCTTCCCGATAACCGTTCATGGCGGAGCGGCTGATTTCCATGCTGGTGGGAAGATGGTGGTTGTGAGCTTCAGTGGAAAATTTCCAAAATAAGATTGATAAGTTGGGAGGGGAACTTCCCCTCCCTCCTGTACTTTAATGTTAAATTGTTGAGAAAAGACGTGGATGAGGAAAGGGTTGAAAAAGAGACATTTATTTTATAAACTTATTGCCAGTTAACGTAAAGTGACATGAATAGAGAGAGACATTATCAGATTGGAGAGTTGGCCAGTATTTTAGAGATGAGTCCCCGAACGATCCGTTATTATGAGGAGGTGGGGCTTCTTAATTCGATTAAAAGGGTAGAGGGAGCAAAAAGGGTTTATACGGATCAAGACCTTCGCCGCCTTCGTTTCATTAAGCGTTTGAAACTGTTGGGGTTGACGCTTGTGGAGATGAAGGAACTGGAGGATATATATCGGATTCATAAAACGAATAAAAAGGTGTTGCCGAAATTGCTTGAGCTTCTGGACAGGCGTATAAAGGAAATTGATGAGCGGGTTATCAGTCTAAAAAAGCTTAAAACCGAGATTATGAGCTACCGAAGGAAGATAGAGGAAAAGCTAAGTGAAGATTAGAGGTTGGATAAAACATGAGCACCATGCCATAGGAGGATAGAATGGAAGAGGTTGTGATTGTTAGTGCGGTTCGAACACCCATTGGGAATTTTCTAGGGGGGCTATCATTTCTCAGCGCAACACAGCTGGGGGCAATAGTAATTCGCGAAGCCATCAGGCGGGCGGGGATTGATCAAAAGGATGTGGATGAGGTGATTATGGGAAATGTTCTTCCTTGTGGGTTGGGGCAGAATCCGGCCAGGCAGGCTCTTCTCCAGGCGGGGATTCCTGTCGAAGTAGGGGCCTTGACTGTGAATAAGGTTTGTGGATCTGGTTTGAAGGCTGTGATGTTGGCGACTCAGGCTATCCAAGTAGGAGATGCCGAGGTGGTTGTTGCTGGAGGAATGGAGAGCATGTCCAACGCTCCTTACTATCTTGAGAAGGCACGTAATGGGTACCGTCTTTGGGATGGTAAGCTGGTTGATGGCATGGTGCACGATGGGTTGTGGGATGTGGTAAATGACTATCACATGGGTTACACAGCTGAGCTCGTCTCTGAAAAGTTCCATGTTACGAAAGAGGATCAGGATTCCTTTGCGCTAAATTCTAATCAGAAGGCCATTGATGCTATTGGGAAGGGGGCATTTAACGAAGAAATTCTGCCCGTTGAGGTAAAGTCCAGGAAGGGAGTCACTGTGGTTGACAGGGATGAAGGCCCGAGAAAACCTGATCCAGAGAAGATAAAGAAATTGCCACCGGTTTTTAAGGAAGGAGGGCTCGTAACAGCTGGAAATTCTTCCAAATTGAGTGATGGGGCCAGTGCTCTCGTGGTTATGTCGGCCTCCAGGGCAAAAACGATGGGCTTAAAACCCATGGCATATGTGCTTTCACAGGCTTCTGCAGGGGTGCCTCTTGAAGATGTTCTTGTGGCCCCCATCCAGTGCATCCCCAAGGTATTAAGGAAAACCGGATGGGATATATCTGATGTGGATCTTTTTGAGATTAATGAGGCCTTCGCTGCTTCGACCGTAGCCATTATCCGGACTCTGGAAATCCCAGAGGAGAAGGTCAATGTTCATGGTGGGGCTGTGGCCCTTGGGCATCCCATCGGATGCAGTGGGGCTAGAGTTCTTACAACACTCCTCTATGCGATGAGAGAAAGAAATGTTAAGAAGGGATTGGCAACCCTCTGTCTGGGAGGAGGGGAGGCGGTTGGTTTAACGGTGGAGATGCCGTAAAAAACATTTTCCATTCCTCGCCTTTGGGTGGGGATGATCGGAGGTGATAGTGATGGAGATTGAAACGATAGGGGTTGTAGGCGCGGGTCAGATGGGCGGAGGGATTGCCCAGGTTTCTGCGGCTTCGGGGTTTAACGTTATCATGTCGGATATCAAGGACGAATTTGTTGAAAGGGGCAAAAACGCCATTTCCAAAAGTTTAGAGCGCTTTGTCAAGAAAGGAAAGTTGAGTGAAGATCAGAAAAACAAAGCCTTGAAAAGAATAGCAGGGACAACGGATCTCACCATGATGAAGAATGCAGATTTTGTAGTCGAGGCGGCTACGGAAAACAAATCCCTTAAACTTGGAATATTCAAAGATCTGGACAGGATCTGCGGGAAAGAGGTTATTCTGGCATCCAACACCAGTTCCATCTCCATTACGAAGATTGCCGCTGCTACTCAAAGACCCGAGAAGGTGATCGGGATGCACTTCATGAATCCAGTCCCCATGATGGTTCTCGTTGAGGTCATTCGAGGACTGGAAACAAGTGATGAAACCTATAATACTGTGGAAAACCTTGCAAAAAAGTTGGGGAAAACACCTGTGCCGGCCAATGACTTTCCTGGTTTTATTTCGAATCGCATCCTGATGCCTATGATTAACGAGGCAATCTATGCCCTTTTTGAAGGGGTCGGCACACCTGAATCTATTGATGCTATTATGAAGCTTGGGATGAATCACCCCATGGGTCCCTTAACCCTTGCCGATCTGATTGGACTGGATACCTGTCTGGCCATCATGAACGTCCTGTATGAAGGATTCGGGGATCCGAAATACCGCCCATGTCCTCTGCTTAAGAAATACGTGGATGCAGGTTTGCTTGGGCGAAAAACGGGAAGGGGCTTTTATACCTACGAGACTTAGGAGAGGGCAAACATGATTTTTGATCTGACATCTGAGCAGGAGATGATTCGTCATATGACGCAGGATTTCGCCGAGAGGCATCTCAAGCCTGTTGCTGAGGAGTTGGATCGTAAGAAGGCGTTCCCATTTGAAAATCTCAAGCGGCTTGCTCGGCTCGGACTGATGGGAATGAATATTTCCACGGAGTATGGTGGGTCAGATGTTGGGGTGATTGCCTATAGTCTTGTGATTACGGAGATTGCTAAGGCGTGCGCTGCTACAGGTGTGACAACCTCGGTAACCAATATGGTGGCTGAGGTGATTCAGGAATTTGCCACGGAGTCAATTAAAAAGGCCCATCTGCCAAAGATTTGCGATGGCACTTACCCAGCAGGTTCATTCGCATTAACAGAGCCGTCTGCGGGGTCGGATGCTGCTAGTATCCGTACTATGGCGGTCAGGGATGGAAATGGCTATCGGATCAACGGAACCAAGGCCATGATCACCAGTGGGGAGCATTGTGGGGTAACTGTAGTGTGGGCTGTTACGGATAAGACAGCTCGTAAGGGGAAGGGGATCAGTGCCTTTGTGGTGGAAAAGGGGCGTGAGGGATTCGAGGTGGGGAAAAATGAGGAAAAGCTGGGACAACGTGCTTCTACCACGAATGAGCTTATCTTCAATGATTGCTGGGTTCCTGATGAAAACCTGTTGGGGGCCGAGGGAGATGGGTTCAAGATTGCTATGATGGAATTGGATGGGGGGCGCATCGGTATTGGGTCCTTGGCTCTTGGCATTGGCCTTGCGGCCATCGATTATGCTACGGCATATGTCAAGGAACGGGAGCAGTTTGGGAAACCACTATCCAACTTTCAGGCTATCCAGTGGATGATTGCTGATTCATACACGGAGCTGGAAGCTGCAAGGCTTTTGATTCTTCGGGCAGCTTACTTAAAGGAAAATGGAAGGAAATTTACAAAGGAGGCGTCCATGGCAAAGGTATTTGCCAGTGAGGTGGCGCGTGGTGTAACCCTTAGGGCTGTTCAGATGCTGGGAGGATATGGTTATACGAAGGATTATCCTGTGGAGCGTTTTTTGAGGGATGTGATTGTGACAACCTTATATGAAGGAACATCGGAAGTCCAGCGGATGGTCATTGCGCGAGAGATTCTTCGGGGAGGATGAGGATGGAACCAGTTGAGCAGCCGTTACCGGAGCGGTTGGATTTATACACTTGTATTCAGTGTGGAAAGTGCACAGGTGGATGTCCGATATCTATCAAGTCGCCGTTAAACATTCGTAGGGTGATTCGAGAGTCAGTGGTTAGGGAGGATTTGCATATTTTTTTTAACAGGCTTGAGATATGGGATTGTACAACCTGTTCCACTTGTGCCATACGGTGCCCGAGGGGGCTCAGGCCGGTGGATGCCATCATTGGACTTCGGGAGATGATGGTAGAAGAGGGGAAGATCGAGAAAACCATTATTGAGGCGCTGGATGGGGCTTACAAGTATGGGAATCCGTGGGGGCGAGCCAAGAACAAGCGGGCGGAGTGGGCCGATGGGTTGGAGATCCCTGACGCCTTGGAGATGGGTCCTGGGCAGGTCCTATACTTTGTTTGCTGTGCCGCATCCTATGATCCCCGGGTGCAACTTATTGCCAGATCCCTCGTCACGGTTCTGCGTACGGCGAAAGTTCCCTTTGGGATTTTGGGCAACAAAGAGGTCTGTTGCGGCAGCGAGATTCGGCGCATGGGGGAAGTCGGACTTTTTGAGATGCTCATGGAAGAGAACATGAAGAACTTCGCTAAGGTAGATCCCCAGACCATTGTGACAACTTCACCCCATTGTATGAATGCCCTGAAGAACGAATACGAGGGGCTGGACAGCGAGGTCTTACATTACAGTCAGTTTGTTTGGCGGCTCATAGAAGAGGGAAAGCTGGCCTTTGACACCGAGGTTTCCATGAAAGTGACCTATCACGATCCCTGTTACTTAGGGAAGCAGAACGGTGTTTTTGATGAACCCCGTAACATCTTGAGAAGTATCCCCGGGATAGAATTTATTGAATTTGGTCGATGTAGGGAGAATAGCCTCTGCTGTGAGGGGGGAGGGGGTCGTATGTGGATGGAAGGAACCAACGTGGGCAAACGTCTCTCGGAGGTCCGGGTGGAAGATGCCTTGGAAATGGGTGTGGAAGCCATCATAACGGCGTGTCCCTTTTGCTTGCTAACCCTGGAAGATGCCGTAAAGACCACAGGAAACGAAGATAAAATTAAAATTATCGACCTGATGGAGCTTGCTGTCAAGGGATTGGGGGTAACACCGGAAATGGAAGATTGAAGGCTGAAGGTAGAAGGTTTACCCCGTGAAATACCGCGAAGCGGTCAGCCGAAGGCGGATTTCACTGGGTAGAAGTCCGCGGCCTGCAGCCACTAAGCTTAAACTTCTACCTAAATTGCTTCAACCTTGAACCTAAAAGACCAAAGAAGACTTTGAAGGAGGGAACATATATGGACATCATCGTATGTATCAAGCGGGTGCCGGAGACTGCGGAAGCTGATTTGGTTATAGATGCCAGTGGGAAGGCGATAGAGACGGATGGGTTAGTCTTTTCTATCAACGAGTGGGACAACTATGCGGTTGAGGCAGCTATTCAGTTGAAAGAGGCTCAGGGGGGGACGATAACCGTCATATCGGTTGGTCCTGAGGAGAACAATGAGGTATTGCGTCGTGCCTTGGCCATGGGGGCAGATGAAGCCATCCGGCTCACCGATCCTGCCTTTGAGGGGTCTGATGCCTATGCCATGGCGAAGGTCTTGGCCGCGGCTATTAGGGATCTTCCGCATGATTTGATTCTCACGGGGGTACAGGCGGATGATGACGGGTTTGGTGCTGTAGGAGTGGTATTGGCCCAGATGTTGGGGTTGCCCTATGCTGCCCTTGTCAACGCCATTGATCTGGAGGGGGAGATTTTGACCGTGCATCGGGAGTTAGAAGGGGGTTTGGAAGAGGTAGATACCCTCAAGCTGCCGGCTTTACTCACCATTCAGACGGGGATCAACGAGCCCCGATATGTCTCCATCATGGGGATACGGAGGGTAGCCAAGAAAGAGATTGTGGTGAAGGGGGCGGGGGACCTGGGACTTTCGTCGGATGAAGTGGGGTTGAAAGGTTCCTTAAGCCGGACTGAAGAGCTTTTCTTCCCGCCCGTGGGAGAGGGGGCCGAGATTCTCGAAGGTACCCTGGATGAAAGGGCTGAAGCGCTTGTGAAGATACTCAAAGAACGGGGAGGGATTGCATAAATGGAAAGGATAGCGGTATTGGTAGAGCATCGGCAGAACGAGGTACGGGATATTACCTTTGAGATGCTGGGTAAAGCCCATCAACTCATAGGAGACAATGGGGAAGTCATAGCCCTTTTTTTGGGGGATCCGTCCCAGAAGGGTCTACTTGATCAGGTTGTTTCCCATGCACATCGCACCATCGCCTACCTTGACACCAATCTAAGGGATTTCGAGCCTCTGCGGTATCAGGCAGCCTTTGAGAACATCTTTGGAAGGGTAGAGAGTCAGTTATTGCTTATGGGGCAAACGGCCTTTGGAATGGATCTGGCGCCAGCCGTTGCTGCGAGGTGGGGGATTCCCTTTACAACCGATGTGGTGGACCTTGAGGTATCCGATGGGGAGCTGGTAGCCATTCGTCAGATGTACAGTGGCAAGGTTAATGCGAAGGTTTCTCTGGAGCCTGCAGAGAGAAGGTTGTTGACCGTTCGGGCCGGGGCCTTTCCTGCCGAGGACCTTCCTACCGTTTCTGGGGAGGTTCAGGAGATCGCTGGGGCGGTGGAGGGGGACTTTGGTGCGCGTACCTTTGTAGAGTATCTGGAGGCGGCTGTAGGGGATGTGGATATCACCCAGGCGGATGTGATTGTCTCTGTGGGTAGAGGGATCAAGGATGCAGAGAACATCCCCGTGGCGGAAGAGCTGGCTAAGGCCCTGGGTGGGGTAGTGGCCTGTTCCCGTCCTGTAGCGGACAAGAAGTGGTTACCGAAGGAGCGTCAGGTAGGGACTTCAGGCAAGACCGTCAAGCCGAAGGTCTATATCGCCTTGGGGATTAGTGGGGCCTTTCAGCATCAGGCGGGGATGAAGAACGCAGGGACCATCATTGCGGTCAACAAGGATCCGAAGGCACCTATCTTCAGCATTGCCCACTACGGGATTGTGGATGACCTGTTCAAGGTGGTTCCAGCTCTGACGGAAAAGGTGAAGGAGATGAGGGGATAGATGGAAGGGGCTAAGCTCAAAGCAGGAGGGAGTTTGATGGCTCACGCAAAGTAAAAAATTAATTAATTAATATAAAATACTTGGCGTCTTTGCGCCTTCGCGTGAGAAATGAAAGGGGATCGAAACCATCCATGGTTCATACAAAATTGAGAGGCACGCAAAGAAAAACAGGAAAAAGATGTCCACGTCCTGGCGAACGTGGCATGAGGAGGGAGTTGGAGGGCGGTTTCTTGGTGGATCACGCAAAGCCGCGAAGAACGCAAAGGTTTAGGTTTTAAGTTTTAGGCATGAGGTCAGAACTGAACACTTAACAACTTAATCACTTAAAACTTAGAACCAAGCAAACAGGAGGAGCTATGGACTTTGAACTGAATCTGGAACAGAAAGAGATCGTGAAGGCTGCACGTGAATTTGCGCAAGGAGAGTTTGACCCCCAACTGGCCATGGAGCTGGAGAAGGGGCACCAGTTTCCCTTCGAGATTCGGAAAAAGGCCTGTCAGCTTGGGTTTCTGGGGATTCATTTTCCAGAAGCGTATGGTGGACAAGGTTATGGTATTTTTGAGAATGCCTTGATTGTCGAAGAGTTCTGCCGCCGGGATTCCGGTCTGGGGAGTGCAATTATGCTCTCAGATTTTTCATCGGAGGTTATCATGCGTTTTGGATCCGAGGAACAGAAAAAGACCTATCTTCCAAAGGTTGCCTCAGGGGAATACATCTCCGGTGGAGGGTATACGGAGCCGGATCATGGCAGTGATATTACCTTCATGAATACAACGGCTGTCCGGGATGGGGATACATATGTGATTAATGGATCCAAAACCTTCATCACAAACGGGGGGATCGCACAGTTTCTGGTTGTTCTCTGCCAGACGGATGAGAACGCCTCACCACCTTATCGGGGACAGAGCACGTTTATTGTCCCTACAGACAGTGAGGGTTTCGAGGCCGTTGAGATTGAGGATAAGATGGGCCTCAAGATGACCTCTACCGCGGAAATCTACTTGAATAATGTGCGTATCCCGGCCTCTTATCTGGTTGGAAAAGAGGGAAGGGGTTTTTATCAAGTTTTGGAATTTTTCGACGAGAGCCGTGTAGAGATTGGGGCACAGGCCCTTGGGATCGCCCAGGGCGCGCTGGATCGTGCTATTGCCTATATCAAGGAGCGGACGCAATTTGGGAAAAAGATCGCGGCGTTTCAGGTCAACCAGCATAAAGCGGCGGATATGGCGACCCGCGTGGAACTGGCCAGGCTGATTGTTTATAAAGCGGCCTGGAACTATGACCAGGGGCGGATTGACCCTGTATTGACTTCCATGGCAAAGATGACAGCAGCGCGAACGGCCGTGGAGGTTTGTGATGAAGCTATCCAGATGTACGGAGGATATGGGTATATCATGGAAAATGAGGTGGAGCGTTACTATCGGGACGCTAAAATCACTGAGATCTACGAGGGAACCCGTGAGATCCAGAAGAACACCATTGCTTCCACACTTGTGGGGAGATTTAAATAGGGGGTTACTGGGGATTTTGGGGCGGTGAATTTACAAATGACTAAGATTGCAAGCAAAGTCCAGGTTAAAGGCAAAGGGCAAAAGGTGGTGAGAGGAGTTCGACGTTCAAAGTTCTATGTTCAAGGTTGGAGGCTAAAAACTTTGAACCTTACGCCTCACGTCTTACGCCTTACGGAACTTGCCTTTTCCGTTTTATCTTTTATTTTCTACCAGTTTTTATGTTTTCCTTTACGTCCTTGTATGAGCTATCAAAGCACCACACCAAAATCCATTTCTCACGCAGAGGTGTCAAGACGCCAAGGATCTTCTGTCTTTTCACTTTTCACTTTTCACTTTTCACCTGTCCATTCGGGGTGGGGCCTGTCATGAGGGACGTTTTGGTCATTGGGGCGGGGATCGCAGGAATCCAGGCATCCTTGGACATGGCGGATGCAGGATTTACGGTGCATCTTGTGGAAAAGGAGCCGACCGTTGGGGGGCACATGGCCCAGACGGACAAGGTATTTCCTACCTTAGACTGTTCCTCATGTATCTTGACACCGAAGATGGTTAGTGTAGGTCAGCATCCTAACATCCGGCTTTATACCTTAAGCGAGGTAGCGAAGATTGAAGGAAAAGCGGGGGATTTCTCGGTAGAGGTTCTGCGGCATCCCCGGTACGTGGATGAATCAGCATGTACAGGGTGTGGAGCTTGTGCAGAGGCCTGTGTTATGAGGGGCCGCATACCCAACGCCTTTGACATGGGATTGGGGAAGCGGGGGGCCATCTACATTGCCTTTCCACAGTCGGTGCCTTTGAAGTACACCATTGACCCGGAGACCTGCCTGACCCTTAGCCGGGGCAAGTGCAAGAAGGGGCCGCCGTGCAAACTGGCCTGCGCCGCTGATGCTATCAACTTCAAGGACACTGAGAAAACTTTGAAGATTCGTGTAGGGGCTATTATTGTTGCTACCGGATATGACCTTTTTGACCCAAGATTGAAGCCAGAATATGGTTACGGCAAATATCCGGAGGTCTTAACGGCCCTTGAAGTAGAGCGATTGTGCAGTGCCTCGGGGCCTACTCTGGGGGAAATCATCGTCAATGGCAAAAGGCCTAACAAGGTCTTCTTCATCCAGTGTGTAGGTTCTCGGGATCACACCGTAGGTAACCTCTACTGCAGCCGGGTCTGTTGCATGTTCACGGCTAAGCAGGCCCACATGGTGAAAGACAAGTTTCCGGACGCCAAAGTTACCGTGACGTACATTGACATCCGGGCCTTTGGCAAGGGGTATGAGGAGTTTTATGAGCGGGTTCAGAGAGAAGGGATTATCTATCGACGGGGCGTTGTTTCAGAAGTATTCAAAAAGGGAGACAGGCTATACGTAAGGGGGGAGGACACCTTTTTAGGGGAAACCTACGAAGAAGAGGCGGACATGGTAGTTCTGGCGACGGGCCTTGTGCAACGTAAGGGGCTTGAAGTCATCAAACAGCTTGGTGTCCGAACAGGAGAGGACCGTTTCTTTACCGGGCCCTCTCCACTTGATCCCGTGGAGTCAGGGATTGAGGGGGTCTATCTCGCGGGATGTTGCGTAGGGCCCAAGGACATTCCGGACACCGTAGTTCAGGCCAGTGGTGCGGCATCACGTGCCATGGCCGTGGTAGCTGCCGCGGAGGGAAGCACAGGATGAGAATAGGGGTCTATGTCTGTCATTGTGGTATCAACATCGCCTCCGTCGTGGATGTAGAAGCCGTAAGGGACTATGCTAAAACGCTTCCCGACGTGGTGCTGGCCAAAGACTACCAGTACATGTGTTCCGATCCTGGGCAGGAGATGGTACGGGAGGATATTGGCACCCATCAGCTTGATCGGGTTGTCATTGCCGCCTGTTCACCCCGGATGCATGAGGATACCTTTCGCAAGGTCATGGAGAAGGGGGGCATCAACGCCTATTACTTTGAGGAGGCTAATATTCGGGAGCAATGTTCCTGGGTTCATAAAGACAGGGAGGTTGCCACAGAGAAGGCCAAGCAACTCGTGGCTGCTGCCGTCTATCGGGTTCGGCTTCAGGAGCCTCTTCAAGAGAAAGAGGCCTCCGTGATCCCTGCTGCCCTGGTCATTGGAGGGGGGATTGCCGGTCTTACCGCCGCGAAAGACATGGCCGACGCGGGGTTCAAAGTCATCCTGATGGAGAGGAAGCCTTTTTTAGGGGGGCATGTGGCAAAGTGGACCGCCACCTTTCCTCACATGGCCAAGGCAGAAGAATTTCTTTTGCCCCTGATGGAAGAGATAAAGGGGCACAGCAACGTAGAGATCTTGACCTCCGCGACCCTCACGGAGCTGGAAGGGTTTGTGGGAAACTATCAGGCCAAGGTAACCTTGGCCCCACGGTACGTAGATGAATCGGTGTGCACCCGGTGTGGCAAATGTTTGGAAGTCTGCCCCGTAGAACTTCCCGATGAAGAGACCTGGAACCTGACTCGTAGAAAGGCTATCTATCTACCTTCCCCGCCTCATGACCCCTCGGCTGCTGTCCTGGATGCCAGGCATTGTCTCCATTTTACCGAAAAGGGGTGTAATGCCTGTGCTGCTGCCTGCCCAGAGAGAGCGATTAACCTTGAGGAGATGGAGCGAGAAGAGATTCTCAATATCGGGGTCATTATCGTGGCGACCGGATACCATCTGTTCGATCCTTCCAGGAAGCCTGAGCTGAACTATGAACAGATTCCTACTGTCATCACGGGGCCTCAACTGGAGCGACTGCTCAATGAACATGGCCCCACGAAGGGGGAGCTTGTCCTGAATGGCGAAAGACCCCAAAGGATAACCTTCATCCACTGTGTTGGGTCCAGGGATCACCAGGTAGATCATCCCTATTGCAGCCGAGTTTGCTGCATGTATACAGCAAAGCAGGCCCGGCTCATAAAAGAACGCTACCCCGACACGCGGGTTCGGGTTTGTTACATGGACATGCGGACTTTCTGCAGAGGGTGTGAGGAATTCTACAACGAGGTCCAGCGCATGAAGATTCTCTATACGCGGGGCATGGTCTCCGAGGTCTTCATGAAAGGGAAGCATCCCATGGTTCGGTTTGAGGATACCTTTCTTGGAGAGACCTTGGAGGAAGAAACAGACTGGGTGGTCCTGGCTGTTGGGATGGAACCCCCAGAAGGGAGTGATGAGCTGCAAAACCTCTTGAAGCTTTCCCGGTCTGCTGATGGGTTCTTTCTGGAAGCGCACCCCAAACTTCGCCCTGTGGATACAGACACAGATGGCATTTTCCTGGCAGGGTGTTGCCAGGGGCCCCGCGACATTGCAGATGCCGTTTCCTCAGCGCATGCGGCGGCTTCTCGCGCGGCGATCCCCCTCTTTGCAGGGAAGGTTGCCATCGCTCCCATCGTTGCAGAGGTTGAAGAAGAGGTTTGCGCCGGTTGTGCCCAATGTGAAGAGGTGTGTGTCTATGGAGCCTTGAAGCTGGATGAGGTAAGGAAGAAGATGACCGTGAACGAGGCGGTTTGCAAGGGATGTGGGGCGTGCAGTGCCACCTGTCCCTCCAGCGCCATTAAATTGAAAAACTTCAAAAACAAACAGTTGCTGGCACAAATCGATGCCCTCTGTGTGGCTTCGGGAAGAGTATGAGTGCACGTCGCATGACCCAGGTCTATACGGGAAACGGAAAGGGGAAAACCACTGCAGCCTTGGGACTTGCAATGCGGGCCATCGGCCAAGGGCTGAGGGTCCACATGATTCAGTTTATGAAGGGGAATATTGAGTATGGTGAGTTGAAAACAGCACAGCGACTGGCGCCCGATTTCACCATTACCCAGATGGGTCGAGAAAGCTTCGTGGATTACGAAAATCCGGACGAAGAGGACCGCAAATGGGCTGAGAAAGGGATGCGGATGGCTTGGCAGCTCCTGAAAGACGAAAAACTGGATCTTCTGATCCTTGACGAGATTAATGTAGCTCTTGAATTTAAGCTTGTTACTGTCCAGGAGGTCTTGCGATTGATGCGAAACAAACCTGAGCATCTGGAGCTGGTTCTAACGGGCCGTTATGCCCCTGTGGAAATTGTGAAAGAGGCAGATTTGGTTACCGAGATGCTTGAAATCAAGCACTATTACCACCAGGGTATCGCATCCCGCAAGGGTTTTGAATTGTAAAAGGGGTAGGCAAAATGTGGAATAAAGATGCATTGACTCAAACAGAAAAAAGGAAAGAGGCCTGGAAAGAATCATATCAAAAGGTTACCCAGGGACACCCGGAGCGAATGAAACGGTTTTCCACCGTGTCGGACCAGGAGATCGATGCCCTTTACACACCGGGCAATATAGGGGACTTTCATTATGAACGGGATTTGGGTTTTCCTGGCGAGTATCCCTATACCCGTGGTATCCATACCACCATGTACCGTGGGCGTCTCTGGACAATGCGGATGTTTTCTGGCCTCGGTAGCGCTCAGGACACGAATGGGCGTTTTCATTATCTGCTCAAACATGGAGAGACGGGTCTGAGTATCGCCTTCGATATGCCCACCCTTATGGGATACGATTCTGATCACCCTATGGCCCGAGGAGAAGTAGGAAAGTGTGGCGTGGCCATTGACTCGCTGGCCGATATGGAGGTCTTGTTTGATGGGATTCCCCTGGATAAGGTTACCACCTCCATGACCATTAATCCCCCCGCCTCCATCATGCTGGCCATGTATATCGCTGTTGCGGAGAAGCAAGGGGTTCGTCGGGATCAGATCGGTGGAACAATTCAGAATGATATGCTTAAAGAATTTATTGCTCAGAAGACCTTCATGCTTCCGCCCAGGCCTTCTATGCGGATTATTGTGGACACTATTGAGTTTTGCACCAAGGAAGTGCCCAGATGGAACACCATCAGCATCAGTGGATATCATATTAGAGAGGCAGGGTCCACGGCGGTGCAGGAGCTCGCCTTTACCCTGGCCGATGGCATAGCTTATGTGCAAGCTGCGGTGGAACGGGGACTGAATGTGGATGATTTCGCCCCACGACTTTCGTTCTTTTTCAATGCCCACATCGATTTTTTTGAAGAGATTGCCAAGTATAGAGCAGCACGACGTATCTGGTCTCGGGTGATGCGTGAGCGGTTCAAGGCCAAAAATCCTCGATCATGGATGTTACGTTTTCATACCCAGACGGCAGGCTGTTCTCTGACTGCACAGCAGCCTTATAACAATGTGGTGCGGACTGCCTATGAGGCGCTGTCCGCTGTTCTTGGAGGAACACAGTCTCTGCATACTAATTCGCTGGACGAGGTGCTTGCCCTTCCGAGCGAGCATGCTGCCATGATTGCGCTCCGGACGCAGCAGATCCTTGCGGAAGAAACAGGGGTAACGAATACGATTGATCCGTTGGCCGGATCGTACTTTGTAGAGTCTCTGACCAACAGGATGGAAGAGCAGGCCATGGAGTATATACGTAAGATAGATGAGATGGGAGGGATTCTGGAGGCTATAGAGCGAGGTTACCCACAGGGCGAGATTGCCAATGCAGCCTATGAATATCAGAAGCAAGTAGATGAAGGCAAAAAAACGATTGTTGGGGTTAACAAGTATGTCTTGGAAGAGGAAACACCTATCGAAATCCTCAAGATCGATGAAAGCGTGGAAAAAGAACAGATCAAGCATCTCGAGTCGTTGAAGAAATCCCGGGACAACGATGCCGTGAAACGAGCCCTGGACAGCCTTCGAAAGGCGGCGGAGGGTAGGGAAAATCTTATGCCCTACATCATCAATGTGGTGAAGCAGTATGGAACGGAGCAGGAAATCTGTGATGTTTTCCGGGGTGTCTTTGGAACCTATCGCGATCCTGGGATGTTTTAGAGGGAGGGGATATGGAGCGGAGGCGAAAGACCAGAATTCTGGTGGCCAAGCCTGGATTGGACGGTCACGACCGGGGCGCGAAAATTATCGCCCGGGGGTTTCGTGATGCGGGCTTCGAGGTAATTTACACCGGACTACACCAGAGCCCTGAGCAGATTGTGGAAGCCGCGATCCAGGAAGACGTTGATGTTATTGGCCTGAGTAGCTTGGCAGGCGCTCATAATCATCTTTTCCGAGAGGTTTTAAGGCTCCTTAAGGAACGAGGGGCGGGGGATATCCCCGTTTTTGGCGGCGGTATCATCCCGGATGAGGATATCCCAAAATTGAAAGAGGATGGTATTCTTGAAATCTTTACCCCAGGGACAAGGGTTGAGGATGTAGTTAGATGGGTTGAGGAGAATATCCACCCAAGAAAGTGATGATGGAAACGCCTGTTAAAGCTGATAGCGAACCTAAATCGGATGTCAACAAAGGGGGAAAGGAATGGCACTCAGTTTTGATTTAACCGAAGAGCAGGACATGATGCGTCGGATGGTGCGCCAGTTCGCTGAGAAGGAAATTCTACCTGTATGTGTAGAATTGGATCAGAAAGAGGAGTTTTCCGTTCATCTGACCCGAAGGATGGCTGACTTAGGGCTGTTTGGGTCTATAGTCTCCGAGGAATATGGGGGAACGGATGTGGGGTACCTCTCCTATATCATCTCCGTTGAGGAAATCGCAAGGGTAGATGGTTCACAGGCCGCAACCCTCGCAGCCGGTGTTTCTCTCGGGATCTCTCCCATTTATTATTATGGGAATGAGGAGCAGAAACAGGAATGGTTACCCCGGTTGTGTAGGGGAGAAATTCTGGCTTCGTTTGGGCTTACGGAGCCTAACGCCGGGTCGGATGCTGGGGCTTCAAAGACCACGGCGATTTTAGAAAACGGGAATTGGGTGATCAATGGGAGCAAAATCTTTATCACCAATTCTGCCTCGGAGATCAGTGGGATCTGCACAGTTCAGGCGGTTACAGGGAAGCGGTCTGATGGAAAGAACGAGCTAAGCTGCATCCTGGTGCCCAACGGGACGGAGGGATTTGAAGCAAGGCCCATGCATGGCAAGATGTGTTGGCGAGCTTCCAATACCGGCGAGCTTTACTTTACGGATTGCACCGTTCCGGAGGAAAATCTTCTTGGTAGGCGCGGCGAGGGGTTTCACCAGATGTTAGCGACGCTGGATGGGGGACGCTTGAGCATTGGGGCCATGGGGTTGGGAGGTGCTGAAGGGGCCTTTGAGGCCGCATTAAATTATTCGAAGGATCGCGAACAGTTTGGTCGTCCTATCGGGGCCTTTCAGGTAAATTCCTTCAAGCTGGCGGATATGGCGACCCAAATTGAGATGGCACGATTACTCTTATACAAGGCTTGCTGGCTTCGTGACAACAACCGGGAGTTTTCCAAGGAGGCAGCCATGGCAAAATTGGTTTGTTCTGAGGTCTTCCGGACGTGTGCGAATCAGGCGGTGCAACTGCATGGTGGTTATGGCCTGATGAATGAATACCGGATTGAGAAATTTTATCGAAATCAGAAGCTCCTGGAGATTGGAGAAGGGACATCCGAGGTTCAACGTATCGTTATCGCGCGGCATATAGGAGTCCCGGGTCGAGCCTTATAAGTTAATTTCAGGAGATAGAGTTGGAGCCAAAAGAGTGGGCAGAAAGGATTGTGGCGGGGGATGTTCGGGTGGCGTCTCGCCTGATGCGGGATATCGATGACCGGATGCCTTGGGTGTTAGATGTTTTGAAGGAGCTTTACCCTTATACCGGGAAGGCCTATGTTGTGGGGATCACCGGAGCCCCAGGGGTTGGGAAGAGTACATTGGTGGATGTGCTGATTGAGCGGTTTCGCGCGCGAGGAGACCAGGTTGGGGTGGTAGTTATCGATCCAACAAGCCCCTTTACGGGAGGAGCTATTCTGGGGGATAGGATCCGAATGCAGCGTCATAGCACGGATGGGGGAGTATTTATTCGCAGCCTGGCTACTCGTGGGAGCATGGGGGGTCTATCCCGTTCCACCTCCGATATCCTTCGGGTTATGGATGCCATGGGCAAGGACATTGTCCTTCTTGAGACAGTGGGGGTAGGTCAGGATGAGGTAGATGTGGTGAATATTGCCCATACCTCCATGATTGTCATGATCCCTGGGCTGGGGGACGATATTCAGGCTATCAAGGCAGGGATTCTTGAGATTGGGGATATCTTTGTGATTAACAAATGTGAACGGGAAGGCGCCGAACGCATGGAGCGCGAGATTATGATGATGCTAGAACTCGGGGCACAGCGAGAGGATGGTTGGGTCCCGAAGATTGTCAAGACCGAGGCAATCAAGGGAAAGGGGATTAAGGAATTGCTTGAGGCTATTGATGCGCATCGAAACTTCCAGGAAGCCCCTGACCGTAAAAGGGTCTTTCTTCAGAAATCCCTTAAGATTGAATTAATGACCCACCTTAGAGATGGAATCACTACGCGGATCCTGGGGTTTCTTGGGAACGAGGAAGGTCTCAATCGGGCTGTGGAGGAGATAATCTCGGGAGAAAAGGACCTCTATACAAAATCCGAAGAGATACTTGATAGGGTATTGTGTTAAAGCTGAATAGAGCAAACTCAATTTTTTGGAGGAGATTATGACGTACGAAAAAAGGAGAGAGGAGATCACGAACATGAACCGCCTGGCCGAATTGGGCGGTGGGGATCGGGCAATCGCCTCTCAACACGAGAAGGGAAAGCTGACAGCGCGGGAGCGATTGGATATCCTGCTGGATCCCGGGACATTTGTCGAGGTGGACAAGTTGGTGGTTCACCGTTGTACCAATTTTGGGATGGAGAATAAAAAGATTTACGGTGATGGGGTGGTAACAGGATATGGCAAGATTCACGGTCGGCCTGTTTATGTCTTTTCCCAAGATTTTACTGTGTTTGGTGGTTCGCTGAGTATGACCTTTGCTGAGAAGGTTTGCAAGATTGTAGATCTTGCCATGAAAAACAGGGCACCGGTTATCGGTTTGAATGATTCAGGGGGGGCAAGGATTCAGGAGGGTGTAGAAAGCCTGGCAGGATATGCGTATATCTTCCTGCGTAACACCCTTGCCTCCGGTGTGATCCCCCAGATTTCTGTGATCCTCGGTCCCTGTGCTGGGGGTGCTGTCTATTCGCCCGCCATCACCGATTTTATCCTGATGAGTAAAAAGACCAGCTATATGTTCATCACTGGGCCTAATGTGATTAAGTCTGTAACCCACGAAGAGGTCACGAAAGAGGATCTTGGAGGGGCTGTGACTCACAGTACTAAAAGCGGTGTTGCCCATTTCATGCGAGAGGATGACGAAGAAACCCTGAAGCTTGTGAGGGAACTTCTCCCTTACATCCCCCAGAACAACGAACAAAGACCTCCCCGAGTTCCTTGCGAAGATCCCATTGAGCGAAAAAACGAGATCCTAAAAGACCTGATCCCTGAGAATTCGAGGATCCCTTATGACATGCACGTATTGGTGAAAGAGGTGTTGGACAACCATGAGTTCCTTGAGGTACACGCCCATTATGCCCGTAATATGATTGTGGGGTTTGGACGTTTAAACGGTTATTCCGTAGGGATTGTGGCGAATC
Source organism: bacterium (assembly GCA_027004185.1). Lineage (GTDB taxonomy): Bacteria > Desulfobacterota > S145-22 > S145-22 > S145-22 > S145-22. The sequence continues at coordinate 22,307 of JALTIG010000148.1, forward strand.
AACCGAATTTTCTGGCAGGCTGTTTGGACGTGAATTCCTCGAAAAAAGGGGCGAGGTTCGTACGCTTTTGTGATGCCTTTAATATCCCCATTATTACCTTTGTAGATGTGCCAGGATTTTTACCAGGTACGGCCCAGGAATATGCTGGTATTATCAAACATGGTGCTCAGCTACTTTACGCCTTCTGCGAAGCGACGGTCCCAAAGATTACGCTGATTACCCGGAAGGCCTACGGGGGGGCCTATGATGTAATGTCTTCCAAGCATATTCGAGGAGATATCAACTTTATTTATCCCTCCGGTGAGGTTGCGGTTATGGGACCGGAAGGGGCGGTAAATATTATCTTCCGTAAAGAGATTGCAGCGGCGGATGATCCTGTAAAGCGCAAGGAGGAATTGGTAAGGGATTACGAAGAGCGGTTTGCAAGCCCCTATCGGGTAGCCCAGCTTGGATTCGTGGATGAGATCATCTTCCCTGAAGACACGAGAAAGAAGCTGGTAACGGCCCTTGAGATGGTGAAAGATAAAGGGGATCAAAATCCACGTAAGAAGCACGGCAATATCCCGTTATAGAAGAAACTTTGGGAATTGCCTGGACGGAAGGGAAATTATCTGTTAAGATAGTTTGTGAAAAAAGCAACAAACTTTTTTTAAAACGGGGAGGTATATCTATGGCAGGGCCGATTGACATTTTCAGGTCAGGGAAATTGACAGGGGTAAAAAACCTTGGTTCCGTGTTTGCTTGGGAAGAAGGTCGTGCCTCGCTATTTTTGGACGAAATTGAATCTGGAGGGAAACTGGGCGGAGTTCTCTGCTACTATAACCCACCTGTCCATCAGGTGGGAAACCCGGGATTAGATGCCTATCACGCAGCCTTGGACAAGGTTTTTAGCACCAGAATGGAGACATGGTCATTCTTGATCTTTTATGGTGGATGCGACCCTGTCCATGCCGGCGGAGACTTAAAAGAGAGCCTGAACCGACTAACAGAGACCATGGAGAAACGTAAGGTACTGGAATCTGAGGGCCGTCCACCGGAAGAAATTGATGCATTGTACCACTGGGGGGATCAGCGCATTGAAAAGGGGGTGGGATTGTACAAAAAGGTTCGGAGGCTCTCCAAACAGATGAGGACCCTTGCCATCTGCGGCGGGGGCACCCGGTTTGGCGGCTCCGCTGAGATTGCCCTCATGACGGATATCTTGATTGGGGATTCCCGATCCGGTATGTGTTTCAGTGAAGCGATGATCGGTCTTATTCCGGGATGGTCTGGGATCGGCCGTACCTATAGCAAGGCAGGGTACCTGAATGCAAAGTTTATGGCTTCAACCAGCCGGGAAGTCAAGGCAACCGATCTGAGGGCATGTGGTATCTACAACACAGTTGTTGAGATTACCGATCCTTTCCCGAAAAAAGAGCACACGGGAGACCCTGGTAAGGACAAGGCCCACTATACAGAGGCACTTCAGGAACATAATGATACAGTTGGTGTAAAGCTGGCATCAGAAGCCCTTGAATTTGCAACATGTCCGAAAAATCAAGTCCCGAAATTGGTGGGTAAGGATAGAAAAATCCTGGCCACCGAGCGCGAAATTGAGGAGGAGGTTTCAAGGCGCGTCGATCCCATGACCTATGAGGGGCTTTGGGGGAAACCCTTGAAAGAGGTCAAGGATGAGATCAAACGACTGGGACGGCCTCTTGCCCCCCAGTCCATTCAGGAATTGAACAGGCTGTTTGAAACGTATCCGGAACTGGCGTTCGACGAGGAAAGGTTTGTGGAAGATGAGATGAGGGCGGATTCCCGCCTTTATAGGGATTCCCGGTTTCGACTGGGAATTATTGCAACGTTAGAACAGAAAATAGCAGATTTTAGGGAGGTACAGGAATGAAAAAGTATTTTGAAAAGATGCAAGAATTTGGAAAACCTCTGAACGAAAGGCAAATTGAGCGGATGGAGGAGAACGTTAAGCAGATTAAGGAGGTGGAAGAGCAGGTCGCCAAAGAGGTTGAGCGTGTCAAAAATGCAGGTCTTCCGGCCGAGCGGATAAACAAACGTGGGCAATTGACGGTTTGGCAGCGGTTGGAATACCTGGTGGATCCGGGAACCTGGTGCCCACTTCACACGCTATACAATCCCAAGAACAATGAAGAGGGAACCACGGGTGTTGTGGATGGACTGGGGAAAATCAATGGTCGATGGGCAGTCATCATCGGGTTTGATAACAAGGTGATTGCAGGGGCATGGATTGCCGGGCAGGCGGAGAATATCCTGAGGGTAACGGATATGGCCAAACGGCTTCATGTGCCGCTTGTTTGGTTGGTTAACTGCAGTGGTGTCAAGCTGACGGAACAGCAAGAGGTTTATGCGGATCGTCGAGGTGGCGGAACAACCTTCTACCGTCACGCGGAACTGGAAAAAATGGGAATCCCTGTCTTGGCTGGCGTCTACGGAACAAACCCAGCGGGTGGTGGATATCAAGGTATCAGCCCCACGTACATCATCGCCCATAAAGATGCCAATATCGCTGTCGGCGGTGGTGGAATAGTGGGCGGGATGAGCCCTAAGGGGCATTTTGATCTGGAAGGGGCGTTGCAGTTGATTGAGGCTACACGTCATTTTAAGGCGGTTCCCCCAGGGCGTGTGGAGATCCATTATAACGAAACAGGATTTTTCAAGGAGGTTTATGAAACGGAAGAAGGGGTTCTGGATGCCCTGAAGCGGCTCATGGCGGATATGCCGGCGTACAACCCCAGTTTTTTTCGTGTGGCAGAGCCAAAAGAGCCGAAACTGAGTCCGGAGGATATCAACCGGATCGTGCCATTCAACCAGAAAATGGTCTACAGCTTTGAAGAGGTAGTGGCACGCCTGGTGGATGGCAGTGAACACATGGAGTTCCGTCCGGATTATGGCCCTGAGATCTACACCGCTCTAGCTAAAGTCGATGGGTTTCTCGTGGGGGTGGTTGGAAACCGTCAGGGCTTTCTTGGCAAGGATTACCCGGAGTATGCCAAAGGGCAGTACATCGGCGTAGGCGGGAAATTCTACCGTCAGGGCCTCGTCAAGTTGAATGAATTTGTCACACTTTGCGGGCGAGACCGAATCCCCATGATCTGGTTTCAGGATACGACGGGCATCGATGTGGGAGACCTTGCGGAAAAGGCCGAGCTCCTGGGACTTGGGCAGGCCCTGATCTATTCTATCGAACAGTCCGATCTTCCCATGATGCTGATAGTTTTAAGGAAAGGAACCGCGGCAGCGCATTACATTATGGGTGGTCCTACAGCGAATAACAATAATGTATTTACCCTGGGAACCCCTACTACGGAGATCTATGTGATGCATGGTGAAACAGCTGCAGCGGCATCGTTCTCGCGAAGGCTGGTCAAGGAGCAGGATGCAGGTCGTTCTCTGGAACCCGTAATTGAGAAAATGAATGCCCTGGCCAAGCAGTATCAC
>JALTIG010000149.1 GCA_027004185.1 bacterium
CACAAGGAAACGTTGGCTAATCTCAAAAAGGGGGATTACGTACTGACATCCGGGGGAATCTATGGGCGCATTTACGCCATAAACGGTCCGATCGTCACGCTGGAGATCGCGGACAAGCTGCGGGTCAAACTTGCCAAGGCTCAGATTTCTAGGTTGGCAAGTCCTGAAGAAGCGCAGTTGCCGAAGGCGGGATCATAGGACCAGAATTTAATTAAAAAGACAAAGGAAGAGGCTTCCTTGCCCAATTCCAAAGAAGGGGATGGGCTGTCAATCCAAAAGGAGGGATGCATGAGACTCTATGAAACAGTATTTATCCTAAAACCGGATCTTTCCGAGGAAGAAAATCAAGGCTGGATTCAGAGGATAGTCCAGGTGATTGAACAGAACAAGGGTGAGTTAATCCGCTTGGATGAATGGGGGACAAAAACACTTGCTTATAAAATCAATAAGTTCAATAAGGGGTATTATAGCTATGCCGTTTTCCTGGGAGATGATACCTGTGTTAGAGAGTTGGACCGGCACTTTAAGATGCTTGACCCCATCATTAGACATATAATCGTTAAATTGGATGAGCGTGAATTGGAGAAGCATAGAAAGGCGCAGTTAGATAAAGTGGCTTCAGAGGGAGCGGTGCAAGAGGGATCCGTGGAGCATGCCGAAGGGTCTGGGGATCCTTATGAGCCGGAATTGGATGATTCCATGGTGTCAGAAACAAAATCAACTGGGGAGGTGACGGCATGAGCGCTTATAATCGTAAGGCTCGAAGGCCCTATGGGAGAAGAAAAGTATGCCGATTTTGTGCTGACTCAAACCTGAAAATCGATTACAAGGATCCGAAACTTCTCCGTCATTTTATCACAGAACGGGGAAAGATAATTCCAAGAAGAATATCCGGAAACTGTGCCAGGCATCAGAGGCAGATTACATTAGCTATCAAGAGAGCCCGCAATATCGCTTTGTTGCCTTTCACGACTGCTGCTCGGTAAAAAATGGATAGATTGCCAGGTCTTTACCTTGATAGGGTGACCCTGGGTTGGATTGTGGCAGGGGGTGGGGCCTCTGCCCTTTTCTTTTTCACATCTATATTTGTGCCGCTGATTGGTTCGTTCTTGGGCATCCTTTCACCGATTCCACTCATGGTTTTATGTTTGCGGAAGGGATGGTCGGCGGGAGGTCTGGCTTCGCTGGTTGCGGCATTCCTTATTGGGATTTCTCTGAAGCCAGAGGTTGCCCTATATTTTATGGTTCAGTTTGCTTTACTGGGCCTTGTGGCATCCTTGTTGATTGCGAAAAGGATGTCTTTTGGTCTGATTATGCTGGCGGCCTCTCTTACGGTAGCCGCGGGGTTTTTTCTGCTGGTTGGGTTCCAGGCAGCCTCCACGCATCAGGGAATTTTTGAGACATTGAAGAAGCCTCTTCAGAATAATATCCAGGCGGTGCTAAATTCTTATAGAGGGCTTTACGGACCTGGAGCACGAGAAACCTCGAGTATGTTTCAAAAAATGCTTTCGTATTTAGTTGCGCTCTTCCCTGCCTTGATCATTATCGGGAGCTGGGTTATTTTATTGTTTGACCTCTATATCATGGATCGTTTTCGCCTTGTACCGGGGCAGGGGATTTTAAGAGCCTATGACTTAAATTTCTGGCGCGCATCTGATCCTTTGATCTGGTTCGTGATTGTCCCTGGGTTTGTTGTTTTTCTTCTACATGGTTCCTTGAGAATGATCGGACTCAATATTCTAATTGTGGCGCTGACAGTTTACTTTTTCCAGGGCTTGTGCATCATTAATTACTATTTTACAAAGAAAAAGACCCCTACATTTATCAAACTGCTGTTTTACCTTGTTCTCTTTGTGATGCAGTTTATCGCTATTATGGTTGTTCTTCTGGGGTTGCTGGACATGTGGATGAATTTTAGAAAGATCCCTCAGGGGCCTGATATTACATTACCCTCAGGCAGTGAGGGATCTGACAAGGAAAACGGCAATTAAGGTTATACGCTTCTGCGTTTGGAGATCTTCTCGGCGCAGATACTTTTTCGATCTTTAAAGAGGATGCGTTTTCTCAGTTTGAGGATCGTCTTTTTTTCGATCTGGCGTATTCTTTCCCTTGTGACTCCCAGCATTCTACCAATTGATTCAAGTGTTTGAGGTTCTTCATCCCCAAGTCCATAGCGTAGCCACAGGATCTTTTTTTCCGTTTCGTTGAGCCGCTCCATTTCACAGGTAATCTGCTGAAGTCTTTCAAGCTTTTCAATGGATTCGAGGGGAGATTTACCACTTTCTGCCTGAAGGGTATCAAGGAGGGTGTCTTCTGAGCCGGTATGTTCGTTTAGCACGGCATCAAGAGAGTAGGTTTTTTTTAACAACCCCAACTCCTTGACGATCTCTTCCGGTGATTCAGGGATGTATTGGGCAATCTCTTCGGGTGTTGGTTCCCTGTTAAGGATCTGGTCGAGCTCTTTGATGATTTTGATGATCCTGGAGATCCTAAGGCAAATGTGTGCTGGAAGGCGGATAGGCTTCGACTGATTAATGATGGCGTTTTCAATGGATTGTTTAATCCACCAGGTTGCATAGGTGGAAAACTGACATCCCCTGTTTGGGTTGAATTTTTCCACCGCCCGAATCAATCCGAGGTTTCCTTCTGCCACGAGATCCTGAAAGGGAACGTTCGTATGGGAATAACGTTTTGCAATGTAAATAACAAGCCGCAGGTTTGCCTCGATAAGCCGTTTTTTAGCTGTTTGATCCCCTTCGTTGAATCGCCTGAAAAGGGAATTAATTTCTTCAGGATGCAGCTTTGGTATTTTCCCGATTTCATTTAGATACATCTTCATGACGTCCGGAGGAGAGGTATTGATCGTTGTGTTGTTTATAAGGTTATTTTTCTCGTTCACTGAGACCCCAGATAAATGAGTGGATCGACCGCCTGGTTCTTTTTACGGATTTCGAATTCTAAGCAAGGGCGTGAGACATGACCTGTTTCCCCAACTGTGGCAATGATCTGCCCCTGTGTGACCCATTGGCCCACTTTTACGAGATTTTTCTGATTGTGCGCGTAAACCGTAGAGAAACCATTTGGATGTTGAAGGATGACGGTGTGCCCAAACGGACCGTAATTTCCACTGAAGATAACCTTTCCTGCCTTGGCAGCTAGGATACGATCCCCCAGCGGGGCTTGAATCACTATCCCTTTACTGATTTTGCTTTTGGTTTTTCCAAAAAAGGTGATAATTT
>JALTIG010000150.1:0-2753 GCA_027004185.1 bacterium
GAACAGAGAAACTCCGAATTGAAAGGTGGGTTTACAACAAAAATAAAAACGGGCCTATGCAATTAACAGACTGGATTTTTACTGGTTCCTTTGTTTATAAACGTCGGTTTATGGCACAGATGGAACAATCCATTATGGCAGTCTTTCATGATCCGGCTGCAATGATCGATAATCCATTACCGGATGGAGACAGCGATGAAGTTTGGTTTGTTAACGAAAAAAAAGTCCCCCCAGAAGGAACGATTGTGAGAGTGCTGATTAAGAAAAAAAGGAAGTAGAGGAGGATAAGATTTTGTTAAAACGTAACTCAATATTCAGGCATGCAGTACTTATTTTTTCTGTGGTTTGTATCTTACCAGTGGTTACAAAATCTGGAGAATCCCGAAGCGTGGTAAACATGAATGTATCGCTAAAAAACGAGGTTCAATATGCCATTGAAAAAGGATTGAGATGGTTGGAAGCCCAGCAGGATTCAAAGGGTTTCTGGTCGCAACCCATTCATCCTGCTCTCACAGCTCTCGTGCTCACCGCCTATATGGGTGAACCAGGTCACCACTTCAATAAAAAGAACAATCCTTTTATTCAAAAAGGATATAGTTATCTTATGAAATGTGTTCAACCTGATGGAGGTATCTATGTCCACAGTCTTGCCAATTACAATACTGCCGTTTGCATGATGGCATTTCAGCTTACCCACGATCCTTTTTATACATCCGTTCTTGTGAAGGCGAGAAATTTTCTCGTAGGTCTTCAGAGTGATTTCGATAAAAAAGGAGAAACCGATTCACCTTACGATGGAGGAATTGGTTACGGTGATAGCTATTCCCATTCTGACATGTCCAACACACTGTTTGCACTTGAGGCACTATACTATACAGAGTATTTGAGACAGGATACAGTTGTGGCATTTAAAAAGCTGAATTGGTCCGCTGCTATTCAGTTCATCCAGCGTTGCCAGAATCTTCCCGGCTATAATGATCAACCCTGGGCCAGCGGTGATTCTCTTAACAAGGGTGGGTTCGTCTATTTCCCAGGAAACAGTAAGGCAGGAGAGATGATTCTGTCTTCAGGGAAAAAGGCTCTTAGGTCTTACGGAAGCATCAGTTATGCCGGATTGTTGAGCTACGTTTATGCCAGATTGAAGCCGGATGATCTCAGAGTAAAAGCAGTTTTCGAATGGCTTCAGAGAAATTATACCTTGGATGAAAATCCCGGTATGGGGAAACAGGGGCTGTTTTATTACTATCTTACCATGGCCAAGGCGCTTTCGATTTATGGGGTTAGTGAACTAACTTTAAAAAATGGCCAAAAAATTAACTGGAGAAAAGGATTGGCTCTTAAGCTTCTCGACCTTCAGGATGGTCAGGGCTTTTGGGTGAACACCAGTGGACGCTGGTGGGAAAGAGATCCTGTGCTGGTAACGTCCTATGCAGTTATTACACTGGAAATTTTATACCGTGGATTGTGACAGGCAGCAATTTTTAACGTGACAGCATGACTCCCAAAATTTCTTGGTAGTGAGTATTTAACTTCTGCTGAAAATGTAACTTTTGCCTTATTGAAAAGGATCAATGATGATGAGAGAGTTTTTAAAGACATTACTGTTGTATACATTGCTTACCGTTTCTATTGCCTCCTGGTCGATGGCTAAAACGCCTCCACTTCCCTCAAGATTTTATGGTACGGTAACACTTAACGGGAAAACTATCCCAGCAGGTACAACAGTCACTGCCTGGATTGGAGGCGTTCAGGTCGCAAGGACTAATGTTATTTTAAATAATGGACAGTCGGTTTATGTTATAGATGTGCCAGGTGACAATCCTGAGACTCCTGATTTCGAAGGTGGGCGCGAAGGTGACTACATCGTTTTTAAAATAAGAAATGTAACGGCTGAACAGACAGCGCCGTGGCACGAAGGTACGTTTACCAAACTGAACCTCAGTGCTACTCCGCCTCCATCGCCTCCTGTGGCCGACAATCAGAATATCACGGTCGATGAAGATACTCCTATTCCATTAACCCTTAGCGCTTTTGATCCAAACATGGATCCATTGGCCTATTCTATTGTATCTTCACCGGCCAACGGTTCTTTAAGCGGTTCACCGCCCAATGTTACCTATACTCCTGCATTGAACTATCATGGCGTGGACAGTTTTACATTTAAGGCCAATGATGGTGTATACGATTCCAATATAGCAATGGTTTCCATCACTGTGAATCCAGTGCCTGACCCACCGTCCATTTCTTTTATTGACAATATCGTCATTAGTGGAGGCACCAGTCGTGATGTCGTCATCTCTGCCACAGATCCGGATGGTGACCCGATTGTTCTCTCAGCATCGGGACTCCCTTCATTTGCCAGTTTTGTCGATAATGGGGATGGAACAGGGCTTCTATCTCTTGCTCCTGGTACAGGGGATACAGGTATATATCAGAATGTACAGATCACTGCTTCTGATGGAATACTTACAGATACGAAAACATTCACTATTACGGTTACAGAAGTGGTTGTAACAAACCCCACGGCCAGATTCACAACAGGCAAGGGGATAAATGTGGTGCAACTGGAAGACGGAGCTCAAGTTATTGATTACTCCAGCGCATGGAATAACTACTTTCAACCGGAAAATGCTATTGACATTAATCCCTACAATTACTGGCGTAGCGCTAATGGTAATGTCACTGATCAGTGGTTCAAAGTGAGACTTCCAGGAGACACGATACATGTAATAGACAGAGTTATACTAAGAGGT
>JALTIG010000150.1:2763-3230 GCA_027004185.1 bacterium
TGTATCTACTACCGGCGCCAGCGATGCCGATTTCACAACTGTTTTTACCGGCACTTTACCTCGAGATGACAATCCCCATGAATTCATGCTTATCCCCACGCAGGCTCGTTATATACAGCTTTTCATTCTTGACAACTGGGGAGATATCAGTTCTGTCGCTGTTTTCAACTTTCAGGTATGGACCCGTGATCGTGAGGGAGGTATTGTCTCCCTTCGCGAGGGACCGCCAGCCTCTATTGTTGGTTTTTCAAATTATCAAGGGAATTATGTTCCAGAAAACGCTATTAGAAGTGGTGGATTATGGATGACACAGTGGGGGCAGTCTGATAACCAGTGGATTAAAGTTAAGCTGGGCGGCAAGGAAATACATACCATCAATCGGGTAAGGCTCTATTCACATATAGGTTATCTTACTGCAACTAGCTACCGACCAAAAGACTTTGAAATCCGGGTATCCACTACAACGT
>JALTIG010000151.1 GCA_027004185.1 bacterium
AGATTGGGATGATGGTCCCTATTTCCAAACCCAACGGTTAGATCTGTATCGAGAAGCAGCGCAGAAGCTTCTCGATACCGGGTGGGCCTATCGCTGCTATTGTACCCCGGAAGAGCTGGAAGCCAAGCGGCAGAAAGCATTGAGAGAAGGAAGGAAGCCGAAATATGATGGAACGTGCCGAAACCGGACCGATTTCCCCGAGAATCAGCCTTACGTTTTAAGGTTCAAATGTCCAGAAGAAGGAACCGTAGTGGTGGAAGATAGGGTCAAGGGAACGGTAAGATTTGATGTAAAGGAGCTGGATGATCTGGTTATCGTACGTTCGGATGGGAATCCCACCTATAATTTCGCGGTTGTTGTGGACGATGCCACCATGGGGATCACCCATATTATCCGAGGAGATGATCATTTGAACAATACCCCCCGTCAAATTCTTATATACAAGGCCCTGGGCTATCCCCTCCCTCAGTTTGCTCATGTTCCCATGATCCTGGGTCAGGACCATAAAAGGCTTAGCAAACGCCATGGCTCTGTCTCTGTCCTGGCCTATCGTGATGAAGGGTACCTTCCTCAAGCTTTAAACAACTACCTCGTCCGCCTTGGATGGTCTCATGGTGACCAGGAAATCTTCACCATTGATGAGCTGATCCGAACGTTCAGCCTGGAAGGAATCGGGAAATCCGCCGGGGTTTTTAACCCTGACAAGCTTCTCTGGCTCAACGGGCATTATATCCGGGCCTCTTCGGAGAAGGCTTTGGCACGGCAGGTTCGTCCTTTCCTTGAAAAGGAGGGGTTTGATCCGCCGGAGGAGAAGCTTCTCATGGGGGTTAGAACCCTCAAGGAGCGAAGCCGTACTCTGAAGGAGATGGCGGAGGACATGCGGTTTTACTTTACCGATAGAGTTAGCTATGACCCGAAGGGTGAGAAAAGGTTTCTTAAACCAGTGATGATTCCCATCTTGACTCAACTCTTGAACTGCCTCGAATCCCTGAAGAATTTTAGCGAATCAGAAGTGGAGGGTTGTTTTAAAGAGGTTATGGAAGATCATCATGTTAAACTGGGGAAAATCGCACAACCTGTTCGTGTTGCCCTGACAGGCAAAACGGTCAGCCCTGGTATCTTTGAGGTTATGGAGGTTCTTGGAAGAGACAAGACCCTCGCTCGGCTGAGAGAGGCGTTAGCACACCTGAAAAGGAAATCCGAGGCTGTCAAGGATGAGGAATAGTCCTGCAAGACATTCCAGTTCCCAGAAAAAGACCGCAACCTTTTCTAATGTACGGGAACAGAGCGTAACCTTCCTGAACAAGCCATGAGAATTCGACGCCTTGAAGTGATCGGTTTTAAATCCTTTCCTGTAGCAACTACCATCGAGTTTTCATCAAAGGGGATTACGGCTATTGTGGGCCCAAACGGGTGCGGCAAAAGCAATATCTTGGATGCCCTCATGTGGGTCATGGGAGCAACAAGTCCCAAGCTTTTACGAAGTCGCACCATGGAGGATGTTATTTTCGCTGGTTCCGAAGCCTTCAAACCCCTGGGACGGGCTGAAGTCCGTCTTGTCATCGATAACACAAACAAACTTGCCTGCGAGCCGTATCGTGAGATACCTGAAATCGAGATACGGCGTGTGTTTTACAGGGATGGAGAAGGTGAATTCTGGTTGAACGGCCAACGCTGCCGCCTGAGGGACATAACGGAGTTTTTCCTCGGAACGGGGGTAGGGACCAATTCCTATGCTATTATTGAGCAAGGAAAGGTAGATGCTATCATCCAGGCCAAGCCGGAGGAACGCCGTTTGCTTCTTGATGAATCGGCTGGTATCTCAAAGTACAAAGAAAGGCGAGAGCTTTCCCTCAGGAAGATGGAGGCAACCAAGCAAAATCTCTCAAGGGTTGAGGATGTGCTTTACGAAGTCAACCGTCAGGCAAACCGGTTGAAACGCCAGGCCGCCAAGGCGCGTCGTTTCAAGCACCTCAAACAGCAGCTTGAGATTCAGATGGTACGCCGTGCAAGAGCCCGCATGCAAGAGTTGCAGAAGGAAAAAAAATCCTTGGAATCTGTCCTGGCAACACTTTACCACCAGGTTGGTGCAAAAGAGGCGGAATTGAACGCCTGCGAGGCTCGGATCAACGATGCTCAGGCCCTCATGACAGAAAGGGAGGAGTCGCTACGTTCTCTTAGTGCGACGTATAGCCGACATCGGGAGGCCTTAGATGGAAGACGCCGCAATCTTTTTTCTCTTCGGGAAAAACAGGGGCGCGTAGAAGAGGCTCTGAAGGGAATCCGAGAAACATTCGAGAGGACCAAGCAACGCCACGACTCTCTGATGCATCAGATCGGCCAGTTAAAGGAGGACATCAATGACCTGGAAGAGGCACTTCAGGAAAAGTCACTGAGATTGAATGAACTGGACAGCGATTACCACTCGGAGAAAAAGCGTTTAAACCAGCTGGAAACGGAAATTGAAAACCGTAAGCATTCCTTTTACAAGATTGTGGCGACTGAGGTAGAGGCGAAAAACAAGGTTATCCAGCTCACAGAAAGGATAGAGCAGGGTAGGCGTGGAATCAAGAAACGCGAAGAGGATCTCAGTGAAGCTATGACACGCCTTCAGTCTCTGGAAGTAATTCTCTCCGGTACCAGGGAAGGGATAGAGGCCCTTCAGACGGAGCTGAAAGAGAAAAAGAGAGAACAGGACGGTTTGGAAACGGCTCTTTCCCAGGCTAAGGTCCACGAACAACAGACAAAGAAGAACCTTGGTAAACTTGAAAAGGGGCTGACAGAGGATCGCTCAAATTTACACTCCCTTCTCGAAATCCAGAGAAAGATGGAGGACGTTTCCTCAAAAGGAGCAAAGACCCTACTTGGGAACTTTTTTGACGGGGAAGGGTTAAAGGGGCGGTTGGTCGCGGACACGATAGAAGTTGATATGAAGTATGATCGGGCCATCGAGGCTATCCTGAGGGAAGAACTCGAGTACGTGTTAGTAGAAAATCACGAGGTGGCCTTGAAAAGTCTCGCCTTCCTAAAGGAAAAAGGCGCGGGCCGCAGTGGGCTGATCCCCGCAGATGCCATGGAGCCTTGCCTCGATTCTACCTCTGTGGAACGAGAAGCCTATTCCGACCTGGAGCCACTCTACGTTCACGTGAACACACCTGATGATGGAAAGCGTGTCATGAGCTGCCTTTTGAAAGATGTTTGGGTAGTGAAGAGTTACGACCGGGCGATAGAAATCCAGAGGAGCAATGGATTTACAGGAACCCTTGTGACCCTCGAAGGAGATATTTTTTATCCAAATGGTGTCATCGTGGGGGGTAGTGATGAACCTTGTGCAAGGGGAAGGGTGGGGCGGAATCGGCAGATCTCCAGATTGGAAAAGAGGATAGCGGCTCTTGAAGACAAAAGGAAGGAATCACTCAAAGAAGTGGAAAAGGCTGCCGAAGCGGCGGAGTTGTTACAGGCACGTTTTCAATCCGTTACCGAAGGCCTTCGCCAAGGTGAAATGAAGCTTTTATCCCTTCAGAGAGATGCTGAAAATGCAGCGAAGGACAGGACCCGAACAGCACAGAAGATCGAGCTGCTGAAAGAGGAGCTCCACGATATGCATCAAGAGATTGATCTGACCAAGAATGGTTTGATCAAAGCGCGTCGCATCCATGAAGAGTTTCAACAGCGGCAAATGTCTCTCAGGAAGAAGCTTGAAAATCTTGAGGGGGAGATCCGTATCCTAAGGGAGGTGGTTGAGACAAAAGGGCGGCAGGTTAATCATCTCAGAGTTGAGGAAGCGGAGATTCGTGAAAAGCTTCAGGGCCGGAGACAGAAACTGGAGGCCCTCAGGGAAGACGTAAAAAACCTGGATGCAGAGATTGTACAGAAGCGACACAAAGAGAGGGAATTCACAAAGGAGCTCAAGGCGGTTTCCGAAGAGATAGATACCTTGACACAAGCTATCAAGGATACCGAGAGGCACCTGTCTACAGTCAAGAAAGAGATGGAAGAGGCCGAACTAACGCTTCGGCGGGACAGGGAAAACGTAAGGGCGTTGGAGGGGGAAAAGGGTGAGATCTTTAAGGCCCTTCAAAAGCTGAAGGAGGAGGCAAACGGGATAAAACTGGATATTTCGCAACAGGAATTGAAGATGGATGCCCTGCTTAATGAAATCCTGATGCGCTTCAACGTTGATTTGAGAGAAACAGGACCCGTGAAGGGTGAAAAAGAGAAGGAAGAATGGAGTGATGCCAAGATAGAGGAGCTGGAAAGGAAATTATCCAGCATCGGGGAAATCAATTTCATGGCCATTCAGGAATTTGAGGAGCTGAGGGAGCGCGTGACCTTTCTGGAGCGGCAGAAAGCTGACCTTCAGGAAGCCATTCAGACCTTGACCGAAACCATTCAGAGAATTAACCGGGCTACTTCTTCCCGTTTCAAGGAGACTTATGAGAAAGTTCAGGAGTATTTTTCCGAGCTATTTGTGAAACTCTTTGATGGCGGAAGGGGGGAATTGCGTCTCACGGACCCGACGAATTTTCGTGAAACAGGTATAGAAATCTTTGCCCAACCCCCTGGAAAGCGATTGCAGGCCATCCGTCTTCTCTCTGGAGGCGAGAAGGCACTGGTAGCCATTGCCTTTCTCTTTGCAATGTTTATGACCCACCCAAGCCCCTTTTGCGTCCTGGATGAGGTGGATGCTCCCCTTGACGAAGGAAACATAGAGCGATTCAATCAACTTGTCACGGACCTGTCTTCCCTTTCGCAGTTTATCCTTATCACCCACAATAAACAGACGATGGCCTGTGCACAAACTCTCTTGGGCGTCACTATGGAACAGCCAGGGGTTTCGAAGATTATCAGCGTTTCCCTTGAAGAGGTAGGAGAGTGAAGGAACCAGAGCTTTTTGTCTTTGACTTGGATGGAACCCTGATTGATAGTCGAACAGATCTTGCGATGGCGGTCAATGCGGCCTTGAAAATTCTTGGACTTCCACAGCTTTCAAAGGCGACGATCACGGGATACGTGGGGGATGGCATTGATACCCTGATTCGGCGATCCTTGACTGAGCGGTACCTGGACCGGTTTGAACAAGCAAAAAAATATTTCGCATCACATTACCAAAAACACTGCCTCGATCACACTAAGCTGCTGCCAGAGGTAGCCGAAACACTCAAGAAACTGCATTTGGAAAGCCGCTTAGCCGTTTTGACCAACAAGTCGGAGCCTTATGCGATAAAGATTCTTGAGGGGTTGGGAGTGGCCCATTATTTTGATGCGATCATAGGGGAACGAAATGGATCGGTTCCCAAACCGGGTCCCGAAACACTTGTCGGGCTTATCAGGCGCCTGAGGGTTTCAAAGGATAGAACCATGATGGTGGGGGATGGGGGAAATGATATTCTCACAGCCAGACGTGCCGGCTGTTTGAGTTGTGGCATAGCCGACTCTATAGAGAAACAGCGTAAGCTTAGGCAGTTTAACCCTGATTTCTTGATTCGCCGGATGGATGAGCTTCCGAAGCTTTTTGATGAACGTTCAGGGGGGATTTCTCATGAAGGATAAACGTGAGATGATTCATAATTTTTTCCCTACGGAGCTATCCCGGGAAAGGGCCTTCGGAGCCCTTGGGGCGGAAGTTTCTCAACTCCTTTCCAAGTATCCGGCTTCCCTTGTCCAAAAAGTCCAACAACTCAAGGCTTCTGGAATGCCTTTGAAAAAAATCAGTGAGGCCCTTGATAGAGATCCCCGGATCCCCGAAATTGCCATGCATCTTGCGGTTAAAAAACAAGCGGAAGAGATTGGGAGTTTTGATGACAAACGAAGAACTTCATGACATGATAGAAAAGCTGAGAGCCATTAACCACCAGTTTAAGGTGCCGATTGTAACTGAAGTGGCGAGGAAGCGCCGATCTCCCTTTTCGGTTCTGATCGCCACCCTGATCAGTCTTCGCACAAAAGATGATGTGACACGGGAAGCCTCTCTGAGGCTTCTCACCCTGGCAAGCACCCCGCAGGAGATGGTCCATCTATCTATCGCTACAATAGAAAAAGCGATTTATCCAGCGGGGTTTTACAAAACAAAAGCCCGGAGAATCCACGATATGTGTGATGAGTTACTGAGACGATACGATGGTAATGTCCCAGACTCACTTGAGGATCTTTTAAACTTGAAAGGGGTGGGAAGAAAGACGGCTAACCTCGTTCTGACACAAGGATTTGGAAGACCGGGAATTTGCGTCGATACCCATGTGCACCGCATTTCGAATCGTCTGGGTCTTGTCCAGACACGAACCCCGGAGAAAACGGAGATGGCGTTGCGGGAGATCCTCCCCAAGGAGTATTGGATTGAATACAATGATCTGCTGGTGACTTTCGGACAGAACTTATGTACCCCTCTTTCCCCTCACTGCAGCCATTGCCCCATCGATGTTTACTGCAAAAAAGTGGGAGTCACAAGATCCAGATGAACCCGGGCAGAGAGATCAAAACGCTCATAGGAGAATGCATACTCGGGGTGATAATCATCATCCTATACGGAGGGGTTCCCGTGCAAGCCGGAACAGTGACAGCCCCAGAACTCGCGAGGATAAAAATAGAGAACAGGCCTAGATTTGTTCGATTGAGGTTTTCTTTCAAAGGGGGGTTGCCTCAGAGATCAGACACAGCGCTTTATCACCAGACCCTGAAGCTGTATTTTTCCAACACGCGCAATGGTGCCATGCTGCCATTGATCTCTGCCACGGACAATCTTATCAAGGCAATTCACATCTACGCACCATCTAAGGACGTTATTGTCAAGATTCATCTCAGCTGTCAGGAAGTTGAATATGTTAAGTACCAGCGCCGCTTCCCACCCGAAGTGGTGGTATATGTAAGAAAGATGAAAAGGCCTGTGAAAAAGATGAAGGGAAACCCTTCTGTTTCCCATCATTCGGAAGGAAGGAAAGCGTTCCATCATAAAAGGGAGACCGAGAGGTGCAAGGTTCCACTTCAACAAATCCGGTTTAAAAGGGCGACCGTGATTCATATCAGCTCCCATCAGGGGAATCAAGGGCCTTATACGAAAGGGACGAAACCGAGAAGAGAAAAGCAGGCAGGGAGAGGCCCGAGTAAGAAACTGATTGCACACGGGGATTTTGTTTCAACGACAACCTCTACGGCTTCTGCATATCCCCCTACCATGGATCGGGCTGCGCTGGTTTTATTTCGCGAAGCAGGGAAGGTGTGGCTAAAGAGTGAATATACACGTGCGGGCAAGATGTATAAAGAACTTCTAGATCGGGACCCGGCATCAAGAGAAGGGATGGAAAGTGCCTTTTTCTGGGCCCGGTCCGAGTTTTTCCTGGTACAAGAAGGAAAAAGGAGGATTCGCGAGGTTATCGAGGATTATGAAGATATCCTGGAACAATATCAGGAGGCGCCGTGGAAACCCAGGGCCTTGCTGGATCTCGGTCAATTGTATACGCAGGAGGGCCGTGACGCTCGATCGATTGATATCTATCTCCAAATTATTACCTCATTCCCACCTTCTCCCACGGTGGAAAGTGCATATATCTGCCTTGCAGAGCTGCAGATTAAACAGCATACATACAATGTGGCGGAAAAGACGCTACATTCCTATCTCAAGCTTTTTCCGCGAGGGAGCTATGTGGGGGAAGCCACCTATCTTTTGGGAGACGCCTTTTATTATCAAGGTGAAATCCGACAGGCGATAAAGACTTACCATTCAGCAATGAATAGGTGGCCTCTTTCAACCCAAAAAAACCTTACATCGTTGGAGAAAATAGCGACGCATTTTGAGAAGAATGGGGAAATGGAGC
Source organism: bacterium (assembly GCA_027004185.1). GTDB lineage: Bacteria > Desulfobacterota > S145-22 > S145-22 > S145-22 > S145-22. Next base: position 7,812 of record JALTIG010000151.1, read on the forward strand.
ATGAACTTGATCTGTTATTTCTGGCCCTGAATATTAGCACTTCTAACCAGGCTCGTGCAGCGTTGATGTCGAGGATCGCAGGAGCTTATCTTAGAATGGGAAAACCCCGCGAGGCAAGGAAGATCACCTCTATCCTGCAGACAGAGATTCCCGCATCTGAAAAGGCCACTCATCGTTCATTAGAAACGGCCCGTTCCCATAACGGCCGAAAAACCCCTTAGTGGAAGAATCTTTATCGTTCCATATTGTAAAGGATTTCATATGCTTGTTCATTCGAGGAAGCGGAAAGGAGTTTATGAAAAAGCCCTTCCTGGCTGAACATCCTTGAAATTTTCATGAGGATATCCAGATGGGACGCAAGTTGGTCCTTATGGACGGCTGTTAGGAGAATGATATGTGCCCTTTTCCCATCAAGCGAGCCGAAATCCACCCCCTTGTTCGATATCCCCATAACCCCCATGATGGAGCCATCCCCTTCGAGAACACCATGGGGGATAGCCAGTCCATGCCCGATTCCTGTGGTCAAGGAATTCTCTCGCTCAATGACGGAATTCAATAGATCCGCCTCCTGATCGGTAGATAATTGATAGACAGTTGCAAGGTGGGCCACCATCTGGCGGATAACCGCCCATTTGTCATTCGATTCAAGATCGAGGATGATTCCTTGTGGAAGGAGAAACCCCATCACGGGGTGAAGATCCTTTCCGATTTCACCCGCCAATTTTAGGGTGATCTTGGTAAAAACAGGCCCGATGATCTCATGGACCGCCACAGCAGCGACCACGATGGCGGTTACTCTGGGGGCAAGCTTTGCACAACAGGCTTCGTCCTGGATCAGAACGATCAGACCCAGTGCGATGCCTGCCTGAGGGAGAAGAGCCAAACCTGCAAGATTCCGGAAAGGAGTGGAGGCACCACTGACCCAGCCGCTGAGAAAGGTTCCCAGCCATTTCCCAATGAGACGGGATAGGATGTAAAGTACACCTGCAGCGCCCACACTGGGTAGTAGTGAGATCTGAAGATGAGCCCCGGCAAGGGTAAAAAAGGCAGTATAGATCACAGGCTCCAACGAGAAGAAGGCCCTTTCCACGGCCTCTTTTTCCTCGATGAGATTGTGGGTTAGAAATCCAAGGGCCATAGAAGAGAGAAGGGGGGAAACGTGAAAAAAGCTTGAGACACCTGAAACAAAAAGGAGACTGACCAGCATGAGGGGTAAGATGGATGCTTCGTGCTCAAGACGGGGAAAGAAAAACTTTATTGCCAGCCCCACCCCTACCCCAATCAGAATGGAGGCAGATGACCTGATCACGGCGGTTTGGGTTAAGGCTGTCAGGATGGTCGCGCCACTAACCATGGAGCCCTTGATTCCTGCAAACACGAACCCGAATAAAGCTACACATGCAAGATTATTAAGGGCCACGTGGGGAAGAATCAGGTCCGTCACGGGGCCCCTTGCATGCGTTTCCTTGACGATGGCAAGGACCGTTGCTGGTGCAGTGGCTCCAGATACTACCCCGAGAAGAAGGGAGAGAATAAAATCATGCGTGAAGAGGTAAATTGCGAGTGTGACGGAGGCGGAGCTTATAAAAACATCTGAAACACCGGTTATAAAGGCGCGTCCATTGGTTTCGATAATCTCTTTGATGTCTATGTGGGTGGCTATGGAAAAGGCCACGAAAGCCAGAGCGAAAGACATGATCGGTTTCAGGTTAATGGTAACTGCCTGATAGCCGGAC
>JALTIG010000152.1:0-1076 GCA_027004185.1 bacterium
CAAATAAAGCAGGTCAAAAAAACAAAGAGATTGGATCAGATATGAAAAGAAGGAATTCGATAATTAAAGGCTGGTGCCCGCGGCAGGATTCGAACCTGCGGCACCAGGATTAGGAATCCTGTGCTCTATCCCCTGAGCTACGCGGGCAGATGGAAGCTCGACTATACCTGAGTAGAAGTAAAACGCAATATTTTTTGATTCAGATGGTTTCTCCGTCAGTAATTTCACTTGTTGGATACTTTTCTTCCCCTGTATGTGGATTGATTATACAATTTCGACCGATGGTAATCCCGGGTGGAATAACCGCTTCCTTGCCAATCAGAGTAATACCTGTATATAAATGTGTGGGTTCTATAATGTTTGGAAAATCATGATTTGTCCCTGCTCCCACCACAGAATCTTCTAAAATTTCCACCCTCTTGTCACAGATTGACAAATCAACCATACTGTTCTTCCCCACAATACAATCAGCAAAGAGAATTGAATCGCGGATAACAGCCCCCTCCTCAACAACAACACCGGGAGCAAGGATAGAGTTTTGCACCATCCCCTTAACAATGCATCCAGCTGAAATCATCGAACAGCTGATACTAGCACTATTTCCAAATCTGGCTGGCGGCCGGTCTGCAGGTCGTCCGTCCGCTTCAATATTTGTCCTGATTCCCCATTCAGCAGGCGATATTGAACTGCCCCTTCGAACAACTTCCATATTTGCTTCCCAGTAAGACTGTATCGTTCCAACATCCCGCCAATAGCCATAAAAGGGATAGGCAAAAACATTGTCATTATCAATGGCTCTCGGCAGAATATGCATACCAAAGTCCACCTCATTTCTGTCCCTGTACAGGGTATCAAGAAGATACTTATAATCGAAGACATAAATACCCATTGATGCCAGATTGGTTCGAGGATTCTCAGGTTTTTCCTCCCAGTCAATTACCCTGTTATCACTATCAGTGATTCCGGCTCCAAACTGATAAATTTCACTTATGGGAACAACCATCATACCAATTGTTACGTCAGCCTTTTTAAAGCGATGATACTCAAGCATGGCATGAAAATCCATGTTGTAAATA
>JALTIG010000152.1:1086-2879 GCA_027004185.1 bacterium
CCTGACAAAAGAACTACTTCATCAGCAGGATTTTTCTCCAAAAAATCTATGTTTTGACGAACAGCATCGGCAGTTCCCTTATACCAGTCTGAATCTTTAAAACCTGTATGGGGAGGCAAAATTTTCACGCCACGGCTTCTGCCGGTAAAATCCCAGGCTTCTCCCATACCCAGGTGCCGCATGAGAGAAAGAGGTTTATATTGTGTCAGTACGCCCACTTTAGTAAGCCCTGAATTCATAACATTGCTGAGGCTGAAATCAATTATGCGATACTGTCCGGCAAAAGGCACCGCCGGTTTGGCACGACTCTGAACCAGGATATTCAACCGACTACCAACTCCACCCGCTAACAGCAAAACCAGAGCTTCTTTTTTAGCTCTCATCTTAATACCTCACCGCTCGCAACATTCTTTGCAGTCGACCATTTTTCACTGCTAAGATGGGGATACACAGTCGCTCCTTCGCAGATACGAATTTCCTCTGGAATAATATTGTTCCAACCGATAACTGTTACCTGTTCTGCCTTGGTTTCGATATCAGCACCGACATGCATACCTCTTCCAAAGATGGAATTCACATCAGCAATCACTTTATTAAAACAACAATCCTCACCAATGTGATTGTTGAAAAAAAGAACGGAATTCTTAATCACTGCACCTCTTTTCACATGAACACCTGGAAATATGATGGAATTCCTGACAGTTCCTTCGATCAGACAGCCATTGTAAACTAAACTGTTGGTGACTTGTGCTCCATCCCGTATCAGCGCAGGTTGCGCATCCCTTATGCCCCGATGCTCCATATTCGTGCGCAGTCCCCAGGCTTCCATATCGATGGGTGGATTATCACCCAGCAAATCCATGTTTGCCTGCCAGTACTCTTCTATCGTACCGGTATAACCCCAGTAACCATTATGTTTATAGCCATAAATCTTCTTCCCCTGGGCCATAAGTAATGGAATAATATCCCTGCCAAATTCATAAGAAAGTGATTGCTGATTTTCCTGCAGGGCCTCATACAAAACCTGCGGTTTGAAAACGAGGACAGTAAGAGATGCCCAGTCAGCTTCAGGATTGTCAGGTTTTTCCCAATACTGTTTTACACGTCCACCAATTTTCCCGTCTTCATTATCAATCGATGCGATTCCAAAACGATGCGCCCTGCTCTTGGCTACCTGAACGAAACCAATGGTAAGATCAGCATCTTTCTGGTGGTGATATTCAATCAAATCCTGATAGTCCATTTTATAAATATGGTCACCCGATAAGATCAAAATGTCTTCAGGATCATGATATCGCACGAAATCCAGATTTTTATATACGGCGTCAGCTGACCCGCGATACCAGTCAGTAGTCTCGTTGGTATCGCTGTTACTTTTAAAAGGGGGAAGGATGGAAACACCGCGGTAACGGCCAATCATATCCCAGGCAGCACCGGTACCGATATGATTAATAAGGGAATAACTTCTATATTGAGAAAGGATAGCAACCCGCTCAATACCTGAGTGAAGAAGGTTGCTCAAAGGAAAATCTATAACTCTGGCAAAGCCGCCAAAAGGAATCGCTGATTTAGGGCGATAATAGGTGAGAACATTCAGTTTATCAACACGACTGCCGGCTAAAATCATTGCTAGCGTAGAGGGCTTTTGCATCATTCACCGACAAAAGATTTGATGGCTGATGGTAAAGCAATTACAAGCCATCTAAATTAAGATTACATGCTGCTCTATCTGTCTACATTATTCTCAATTTTCAGAAAATAACATATCCCCTGCCCCTTCTTCTGGCATACTA
>JALTIG010000152.1:2889-3219 GCA_027004185.1 bacterium
TACTAACACTGACTATTTCATATGTCGTGTTGCCATGCGTTTCAGGGTTCGGGTTGAAAATTCTTTATCTCCGAGTGAAAGATTTTTCAAAGGAACTTCCGCCCGTGCTTTTTCTTTGTGGCCACCAGCAGATCCGACTTCAGCAAAAATACGTTCAGCAAGCTTCCCTGCACTTTTGCGATAGCCATCACAGCGAAAAATCACTACGAGTTTTTCCGCATAGATGCCCGAGACCAGAACCCAATCTATCTTATCGACATGATTAAGGAAATTTGCTATATTCACCAAGATATCAGGGCTTCTAACCTTGCCAAGATGGGTATAGAATCT
>JALTIG010000153.1 GCA_027004185.1 bacterium
ACTCAAGAAGATGCGCCTGCAGGTCTCTTTGGCGCTGATTGTGATGCTCTGCATGGCCCTTGGAAGTATCAAGGAAGGGAGGGAAGAGAACATCCGATCCCTTGTGGATCCCTTCAGGTGCAAAAGTGCGGCCTGAAGGGGAAAGCGGACAAGAGAAAAAAGGAACAACAAACGCAACACTAATAAGAGAGCAAAAGGGGGATGTAGGACCTATAAATACCTCTTTGGAAGGCAAAGACAAAACCGAAGCACCTTGGGGAAGAAAACGTTCTTTCCATACCTTGCTTTTACCCTCTCTTAGACCTAAGAAGGCGAACAAAGCAAATGGCTCCTGAAAAACCGACCTTGATTATATCTCATGCCTTGGTGTATTTTACATTAACGAGCAAATCTGGCTTGTTTCAATACATTGTACGCCCTTCATGTGGCAGAGGACAAAGGGGGTGGCAAAAATGTTTACTGTATCCGAGAGATGGAAGGTCACCTACCCCGGCGCAGCGGTGGGGGTCCTGGCCATGCGCGACGTGGCCAACCCCAGGCGTCACGTGGCGCTCGACAGACGCAAAGAAGAGCTCGAAGGCCAATTGCGGTTCCGTTTCTCCGGTTACGACCGGACCGCCCTGAAGGCCCTCCCCACCCTCCACGCCTACAACGCCTATTACAAGCGTTTCAAAAAGACCTATCACGTCCTGCTTCAACTGGAGTCCGTTGTTTTCAGGGGAAAACCGCTACCCCATGCCGCGGCGCTGGTGGAGACAATGTTCATGGCGGAGCTTAAGAACCTGCTCCTGACAGCGGGGCATGACCTAAACGCCATTCAGATGCCTGTTGGCATCGACGTGGCAACAGGCAGCGAGCGTTACACCCGGATCAACGGCCAGGAGCAGACCCTAAAGCGGGGGGATATGATGATCGTGGATCGTGAAGGCATCCTTTCATGTATCCTCTACGGTCCCGACTTTCGCACGCGCATCACACCTGAGACACGTCAGGTCCTCTTCACCGTTTACGTCCCGCCTGGCATAGAGGAGAAGGCGGTGTATGAACATTTGCAAGACATACAGGATAATGTGAGTCTCATAGCACCAAAAGCCAAGGTGGGGATGTTGCAGGTATTTAGCGCTGGGGATGCCTGACCACTCCTATCGTAAACCTTAAGCTACGGTGAACCAAATCCCTTAAGGGAGAGGCCATGTTACTTTGGAGGCCTAACCTACTCTCTCTTTGAGCGGGCTATGACAATGATGCATAGGCATCCCCAAAAGAAAATCGAGTTTATCTTTGAACCTGCCACGTTTCACATTGCACTTCCACCCTAATTTTTCCTTTGTGATACTTTCGTCTTCGACCTCGCGTGACGTTTAACGGCCTTTTCGTCCTTACTTATTTATTGGTTTCAAAGCCGGCAGCTTGCCCTTTTAGGGAGGAATTTCAAACCTGACAGAGGAAACGGCGTAATGCCCTTTTGCTGGATGAGAACCTTGAACATTTCACCCATGCCTCCCGGTAAGAGGAGGGTTTTAGCCTGCAGGCGGGTTTTGATCCCATCCAGGGTGCAGACATCCGACAAGGTTTCTAGGATCCCCAGGCTCATGAGGAAGTGTGCCAGGTCTGTGAAGCCGGTGACGGAAAGACCAACTTTTTCTCCCCACCGTGCCAGCGCAGAAAAGTTGACATGAGCTGTTAGATCCCGCAGTCCCACGTGGGCATAAAGTTCCTCCACTGCCCGGTGTTGTTCGTAGGCTATGAGGGTGCCGTTCCGGCGATAGTCCTGATACAGCTCATGGGAGGGATAGCCATAATCGATGGTGAAGATAAATCCCCTCGATAATCTTTTTGAAACGTATTCGAGCCAGGAAAGGGCCTCAAGGTTAACTTCTGTGCGAAACCCTGGGGGGAGATCCATGTTTAACATCTCGAAGTAATCTGACAGTTCAGAGGTCGACGGTTCTCTGAGAATTTCGACAAACCCCTCCTGCCACTCCACGTAAACCTCTTTCAGGCCTTCTTCCGTCTTCTCCACTACATGAACGGGGAAGGCGTCAAGAAGTTCATTGGAAAAAATGACCCCTTTTATTTCTGGAAGCTCAGGAACGGATTTTACCCACGAGACGGGGTAGGATTTCAGGATCTCTTCCTGGGTAAACCGCAACGCCCGGCTTTTTTCGATGAGGAGATATCGGGAGCAAAACCCCTGGGCTTTCCATTCGTCGAGGATATCCTTCGCAAGGATTCCCGTACCCGCCCCTATCTCCACAACCGTGTTAGCCTCCATGCCCTCTAGTATCTCACGGAATTGTCGTGCCAGCATCTTTCCGAACAGGGGACCGAGGGAACCTGCCGTGTAATAATCTCCCTTCCTGCCGATCTGATTGGAATGGGTGGTGTAATACCCCGCTTCCGGGTGATAGAGCGCAATCTCCATGAATTCTTTGAAGGGGATAGGGCCTTTTGCTTTGATGGTATCCCGGAGAATCTTTTCTGCCCGTGTCACGGTTGGATCACGCCTGAAAAAGGACTGACATACAGGTTAGACCTGCCTGTGCCTTGCGAATCTCGGAGATGTCCAGGGGAATAAGAGTAAATCCTTCTGCCTGAAACAGCCTTCCCGAGAGGGGACAATCCATAGGGAGGAGAACAGAATCTCTAAGTGGAAGGGAACTCAGCCTTGGTGCTTCCTCTTCTGGGATTTTCAATACCCTGTATTCGGAAAAGACGGCAGGATCCACACCGCTTCCCGAGATGACCACAATTCCCTTTCCGAGGTAATTTACAATGGATTTTAGGTGAAGGGCACCGGTGAGATCGACGGGAACGACCTCCATGGATGCCCCCACCCAGTCTTTTAGCGCCGCAATCCCTGCGTCGTTTGTCCTCACTGTACGTCCCACAAAGATCTTGTTTTCTATCTGTATAACATCCCCGCCTTCGAGGGTGGCAGGAGGTTCCATGGAGGTTAGTGTGAGGAAATGTCCCAAGACTTCTGCTGTGGCCTTCACCTCGCCCCGTCTGGATCTCGAGCCGGGATGGGTGATGAGGGCATGGGTTTTTACGACAACAGCCGTGTCTTCTACAAAGGGACAGTCGGGCAATTGATTGTCTGGCGGGAGGAAAACGAGGGTATAACCGAATTCAGAAAGAATTTCGCAGTAACGACGGTGCTGCTGTCTGGCTAGCGCCACGTCGATGGGCTGAGGAACGCTTTCCGGTTTGATACATTGGTTAAAGCTTTGGGGAATCCCTCGGACAAGTGCGTATTCCATGTCTCTCTTCCTTTTCGCATTTTCTATGAATCTGTTATACCCGATCCTTGGAGAGAGAAAAAGATCATAGAAAAAGAAGCAAGCCCATAACTGTTTTTGCATGAGACGTTTATAGAATGATTAATAGCCCTTAAAGATTCCCCTTGACGTTTTGGTTATAATGTTTTATAGAATTACCTAGTGCCGAGTTAGCTCAGTCGGTAGAGCAGGGGACTGAAAATCCCCGTGTCCGTGGTTCGATTCCGCGACTCGGCACCATTTCTTTATCTATTTATGGAGCCGTGTGCAGTTAGAATCTTGGGTGTCCTCAAGCATGAAGCTTATGTCTTGAAATTACGGGGTATTCAATGGCGTTGTTCATGGATCAAGTCCTCCAGTAGAACGCTTATCAAAAGTTTGAAACACCTGGAAAAGGTAGGATCATTTGTTGGCTGAAGGGTGGGATATCCACCGATATTTCTCCCAAGGTGGTAAGGCTAAATGAAGTAGGATTCAAGCATAAACGAAATAAAGGTGAAAACTCGTTGAAAAGATATTGATTTTGATTTCCAGGCCTTATAAGATGTTTTCATCAAAGGGGTCTTGGGAAAACCGGTGGTGTGAAAAGGAAGTCATGCGGGAAGCGGATAAAATTAAGTTAAGGGAATTGACCAAGCTTATCCATTACAATTTTAAAGATGTTTCTATCTTACTGAGAGCCATTACGCACAGTTCCTATAGCTATGAGACGTTCGGCAACATGGAAGAGAGTAATGAAGTATTGGAATATCTTGGAGATGCAGTCTTGAATCTTTCGGTTGCTTCCTATCTCGTTGACCATTTTCCCGGCAGAGATGAAGGTGATCTGTCTAAAATGCGGGCGGAACTTGTAAACGAACAGACACTGGCACAAATTGCGGATCGCATAGCTTTGGGGGAGAGGTTGAGAATCGGCAAGAGTGCGAGGACACAAGAGGCTGAGATTCCCCGATCAATCCTGGCCGATGCTGTGGAGGCACTGGTCGGAGCGATCTTTCGGGATGGGGGTTACCAGGCGGCCTTCGAAGTAGTGATCTCTCTCCTTGAACCCTTTTTGCAGGATCAAAGTTTTGTGCGAGGCACCGATTATAAGACGATGCTTCAGGAATATACGCAAAGAGTTTACAAGGTTCTGCCTGAGTATCGCCTTGAAAGTTCTGTAGGCCCTGATCACATGCGTATTTTCACGAGTTCTGTCTGGATTCAGGGGGAAAGGATGGGAAGGGGGGCGGGACATTCCATCAAGATGTCGGAACAGGAAGCGGCTCGCCAGGCCCTTAAAAAGGTGGAGCCATGAGGGTAAGGATTCCTAATATTCCAGACTATGAGAGGGGGGGCCGAATATTGAAAGAGAGATTCTGGATTTTTCCCGTGTTTCTCCCCAATCTTGGGTGCCCCCATCGCTGCACATTTTGTGACCAGCATGTGGTGACAGGAGTTCCGGGTAAAGGTCCGTCCGTCGAGTTGCTCGAAGCCCTGTTTAGAAAGGTTCGTTTCTCCGGGAAAAATGGTGATAAACGGGGATTGATCCGCCAGATTGCCTTCTACGGGGGTAATTTTACCGGTATCAGTCAAGAGGTACAGCGGCGCTACCTGGAATGGGCATCAGAAAAGGTTAGGGATGGTCTCGTGCATTCCATCCGTTTTTCTACCCGTCCAGACGCTTTACAGGAGGAAGAGTTGTCATTTCTTGGTGATTACCCCATCCGCACCGTTGAGATTGGTGTTCAGTCCATGAATGATAGGGTATTAGAGACTGTTCACAGGGGGCACACGGTGGAAACATGTGAAAAGGCGGTAAATGCTGTTCTCTCGAAAGGGTGGGAAGCCGGGATCCAGCTCATGCCGGGGCTGCCGGGGGAAACCCTGAAGGGATTCTTGGAGGGTGTAAGGATTGTGACGGAGTGGGGGATTCGATATGTTCGTCTCTACCCAGCCGTTGTCCTTAAAGGAACTCAGATGGCTAAGGAATACGAGATGGGTTGGTACCAACCTCTGTCCATTCCAGAGGCCATAGAGTGGTGTGCCTTGGCAAACGACATTTTGGAAAAGTCCGGCATTGAGGTTATCCGTGTTGGGCTGCCGGCATCTGAAGGGTTAAAAAGCTCGATAGTGGCAGGACCCTATCATCCCGCTTTTGGATTCCTGGTGCAATCCTACAGGTTTCATGAGAGGCTATGGGCAGGGCTTGAGTCCCTTCCGGAAAGCGCCCATACGATCCGGATCCGTATTTCATCTAATGACGTGCCTCTTGTGAAGGGTGAACAGGGAAAGGCGTGGGAGACATTAAAGAAGGCCTTTCCGCACAGGATCCTTTCTTATACGACTGACCCTGCTCTGGAAAGAGGGAAGATAGTTTTGGAAAACAGTGAGGAGTTTAGAGTGGTTTGATATTGGGTGGGATTATTTAAAAAAATATTTTTATGCGTTATCATAGATGTTTAAGGAGAGATTGATTGAAAAGATTTCTGTTTATAACATTTGGGACATTGCTTGGGGTTATCCTTGCAGTGTGTCTCTTTGTGGGGGGGGTATTCTTCTATTTTTCCATAGGGCTCCCACAGGTGAAATCATTGAAAGATTATCATCCCAAGACAATTTCCTATGTATATGACAGACATGGAGAGGTAGTGGCAAAGTTTTTCGATGAGTATAGAATTGTAGTGCCTCTCAACAGGATTCCAAAGAGACTCGTTGATGCGTTTATATCAGCGGAAGACGCGCGTTTTTACCAGCATGAAGCCATTGATCTTCGTGGGATACTTCGCGCTATGATCAAGAATATCGAGGCAGGAAGGATTGTTCAGGGTGGGAGCACCATTACCCAGCAGGTAGCGCGTTCCATGTTGTTAACCAGGCGTCGTACCTGGTCACGTAAGATCAGAGAGGCTATCCTGGCCTACAGGATGGAGCATTACCTTACTAAAGACGAGATCTTGACGATCTATCTGAACCAGTTGTATCTGGGTGATGGGGCTTACGGGGTTGAAGCAGCAGCACAGAATTACTTTGGCAAACACGTATGGGATTTGACGTTGAGTGAATGCGCAGTTTTGGCAGGGCTTCCTAAGGCTCCGGCCCTCTATTCGCCCATCAAGCATCCTAAACGGGCTTTGGAGAGAAGACGGTACGTTTTGAACCGCCTTTACGAGAATCATTACATTACCAGAGAACAGATGGAGAAGGCTCTTGCTGAACCGATTCATACAGTGAAACCGGAGGTAAACCCCTTTTTTGTCAAGGCTCCATACTATTCGGAGTATGTTCGGCAATATGTCATCTCGAAGTATGGAAGGGATCGACTGTATAGTGGTGGCATGAAGATTTATACGTATCTGGATTTGTCACTTCAGCAATCAGCGCGAAAAGCAATTGAAATGGGTCTACGGGCCTTAGACAAGCGCCAGGGATATCGGGGGCCTATAGGTCATGTGGCATTGCTACCAAATCAGTCTGGCTGTCAAGAAACAGTAAGGAATGATTCAAATACCAATGTTTATGAGGCAGGGGATATCTGTCGGGCGGTGATTGTTCAGGCTGATAAGAACATGGGGACTTTCCATCTTTGCATCGATGGAGAACCAGGGATTATTACCCCCCAGGGATATCATTGGGCCCTTAAAAGGCCAGTTTTTTCTAAAAAGATGACGACGCATGAACCTCAGGATATCTTCAAGGTCCTCCATCGGGGAGATGTTATAGAAGTGAAGCTCACCTTCCAGAAAAATGGGGTATGGCACTGTTCCCTTGAAGAGGAACCCTTGGCTCAAGCTGCCCTGTTCAGCATGGATGTGAAAACGGGTGAGGTCCTCGCGATGGTTGGTGGGTATAGGTTCGGGGAAAATCAGTTCAATCGCGCGATTCAGTCGAGAAGACAGCCAGGTTCAGCGTTTAAACCTATCATTTACGCTGCGGCTCTTGATAAGGGATTAACCGCTGCCTCGATTATCCTGGATTCTCCGATTGTATTCAGACAGTTTGCACAGAAAACATGGAAACCCGAAAACTATGAGGAGCATTTTTATGGCCCTACGACGCTGCGGAATGGACTGGTCCATTCGAGGAATGTGGTGACGGTTAAAATCCTACGAGCTATAGGGGTCCCGTACGTGATAAAATACGCAGAAAAGCTTGGGATAAAATCGAAACTGTACCCGAATCTTTCCCTGGCCCTGGGATCATCCGCTCTTTCCCTGGAAGAATTGACATCGGCGTATGGAGTGTTTGCACGGGGAGGATGGACTTTTAAGCCCCTTTTTATAGAGAAGATTGTGGATCGGGACGGAACAATCCTTGAGTCCACATCCCCAGAAACGAATTTTACGCCAGGAGAAAAAGAGGCGAAAGACGTTTCCTCTGCCGCCGAAGAGCATACTGGGGCTCAAGGCCCTCCTAAGTTCGAACCGAGGCATGTAGTGAGCCAGCAGACGTCTTATATCCTGACAAATATCTTGGAAGACGTGGTTAGAAGGGGGACCGGCTGGCGGGCCAAGGCCCTGAAGAGACCTTGCGCGGGGAAAACAGGAACTACGAGCAATTATAGGGACGCCTGGTTTATGGGATATACCCCTCAGATTTTAACGGGGGTCTGGGTAGGTTTTGACAATGAATTTTCTCTGGGACAGAGAGAAACGGGATCACGGGCAGCATGCCCTATCTGGACCCGATACATGATCGACGCCTTAAAGGGCTTGCCTGTGAAGGAATTTGAGGTACCAGCGGGGATTGTTTTTGTTAGGATCGATCCAAAAACCGGGCTTTTGGCCCGTCCTGGGACGCCCCATGCCTATCTTGAATGTTTCAAAGAGGGAACAGAGCCAAAGAGATATGCAGAAAAGGGGACCGCATCAAATCCTATCGATTTTTTTCAGATGGATCAATAGGTTTTTTTGCTATGTACAAGGTGGCGATTCCCCCTGTCAGGGGGCGCTTGCGTACTCCCGTGAACAAACATCTGGAAATAAGCTCGGAGAATGCCATAGGATCCGGGAATGTCTTGACGGATTCTGGAAGATATTTATACGCGGAGCGATTGGAAAAAAGCCCCCCCACAAGCGGGAGAATTTTCTCAAAATAGAGAGAATATATGGACCGGAAAACCTTGTTTCGAGGGAGCGAGAATTCGAGTATTGTGAGGATTCCACCAGGTTTTAGGACCCTATGGATTTCCTTAAGGGCCCTTTCCCTTCTCGTGAAGTTTCGAATCCCGAACCCAATCATGGTAGCACCAAAGCTGGCCGATTTGAAAGGAAGGTTGCTACCATCTGCGGTTACAATTTCAATCCGGCTGCTTATGCCCCTTTTCTTCCGAAGATGCCTTAACATCTCTAATGAAAAGTCAGTGGCAATGATCTTAATCCCAGGAATGGCCCTTTCCAGAGCCAGACTTAAATCTCCCGTTCCAGCGGCGAGATCTAGGATTGGGGCATAGAACGGTTTGTTTTCCTTCATAAAAGCAATGCATCGTTTCCGCCAGTAGAGGTCGATTCCTAAGCTCAGAAGTCTATTTAGAAAATCGTAGCGTCCCGCAATAGCATCGAACATCGACCGTATGGTTATAGCCCGTTGGGCAAGATGGAGATCCTTGTTTTTGGGAGAGTCTCGCTCGGGTGACATAGCACCTTTTTACCTTATCCAGGATTAAAAGCAAAGAAAAACGATTGACGAATAAAATAAAACATAGTATTAAAATAAGGGCAAGAGATATTGGTAGAGAATAAATTAAAAGGAGGGAGAACAAGTATGAAAATGGTAATTGTAGGAGCGGGTGCCTTGGGAGGAACATTTGGGGCGCTTCTGACACAGGCAGGGATTGATGTTACTTTAGTTGAAATTGACAAGAAAAGGGTTGAAGCCATAAAGAAAGGTGGACTCATTATGCATATGCCGGATGGGTCCGTTATTACTGTTCCTGTCAAAATAACGGATGACCCTTCGTCTGTGGGCGTTATGGACCTCGTTCAGATTTCAGTTAAAGGGTATCATACAGAGTCGGCTGTAAAGATGGCAGCTCCCATGATCGGTCCCAATACCTATGTGATGTCGGTTCAAAACGGCCTCGGAAACTTAGATGTTATCGCTAAATATGTTCCGAAAGAACGCGTGGTGGGAGGAGTTACTGCCCATAGCGCCATGGTCCTAGGTCCGAACGAGATTAAATATAACGGAGGGGTTGGAGGTGTCAGGATCGGTCGTTATGATGGTGAAGAGGATCCAAGACTGAGCGAAATTGTTAAAACTCTTGATGATGCGGGCTTTGAAACGGAAGTGATCGTAGGGAATATCTTGAATCCTATCTGGCGTAAGCTTCTTGCAAATGTGGCCTGTAATTGCGTGGCGGCGATCACGGGGTTTACAGGGAATCAATTGATAGAATGTGAGGAAACAAACCAGTTGATTCGGGAGTTAGCGGTAGAAACGTATCAAGTAGCCAAGGCCTTGGGGCTTCATTTCAAAGATGTTAACGATCCTTCCAAGGAACTTGAGGATCCGGCTGGATTTGTAATCCATGCTCTCTCAGGGGTAGGTGACAACAAGATCTCTATGTTACAGGATATCGAAGCAGGGCGTCGAACGGAAATTGATACGCTAAATGGCAAGGTTTGGGAGTTGGGGCAGAAACATGGAGTGCCCACACCTTTGAACAAGATCATGACATTGTTGGTAAAGGCAATCGAGAAGAAGCCTTTGATGACAAAAAAATAAAAGGCTCAAAAACAAGTTATTGCAAAAAAGGGGACAGAGGTAGGATCGTTAAAAGTAAGATAGATGCTACATGTCCCCATTTTTATGCTAATGCTTGATACAAACAAGGTTAAGAAGTTTGGCTGGGATGATAAATTTAGGGATGTCAACAATATCAGAAAGGGAGTGGACCTCCTGGATAAGGCATTTTTAATGATCTTTCGAGTGTTTTCTGACAGGTTATGGTTTTAGCTTATTGGCACTTCTTCCGGATGTCAAAAGAAGTGGCGCTGAGATAAGTGTTTACACCCCTCTGGTTATCTGATAAATAAAAGCAACTTTAACTTTAGAAGAAGGGAAGATTATATGAAAGGATTGAGAATAGGGGCTCTTGCAATTTTATTTTTGTTGACCAGCACCGTTATTCTTATAGCTCAGAACGAGATTATCCGTATCGATGTAGTTGGGAATCGCAAGGTGGGGAAGGACGCTATTTTGTCTGTGATTAAAAGCAAGGTGGGGGAGCCTTTCAGAAGGGATGTGGTTGAGAGGGACATCAAGGCTATTTATAAGTTAGGGTATTTTAAGGATGTCCAGGCAGATGTCAAAGACCTTCCAAACGGGAAGATCCTGACGTATTTTGTGGTTGAGAAACCTTATGTTGTGAGGGTGTTTTTTAAAGGGAATGAGCAGTTAAAAAGTAAAGACATTTCTCCGAAGCTCTCTGGTCTGAAATATACAATCTTAAATACAGATAAGATTAACAAAGCGGTAGCTGCCTTAAGAGCTGAGTATGCCAAGAATGCCTTTTATAATACAAAGATAACTTATAAGGTGGAAGAACTTGAAGGAAATGAGGCCGCGATCCACTTTTATATCCGAGAAGGCAAAAAAGGATATATTAAAAAGATAACCTTTGTTGGGAACAGACATATAAAGAGTAAAAAGCTGAGAAAGATTATCCATACAAAGAAGCGCGGTTGGTTTTCCTGGTTCACCGGGACTGGAAAGTTAAACCGGGATATTCTGAGAATGGATGTGGATGTGATTAAGGCCGCCTACTACGATAAAGGGTTTTTAGAGGTTAAGGTTGATGAACCTATAGTCAAGATTTCAAAGAATGGGAAATCGATCTATATAACCTTTAAGATTCATGAGGGTCCCCAGTATAAGGTTTCGAAGGTGGGGATTCGGGGTGATTTGTTAAAGCCCAAAAAAGAATTGATGAAACTCATAAAAACGAGGCCCAACAAAATTTACAGTAGTGAGGTTGTCAGGCATGATATCAAGGCGCTGACAGATCTTTATTCGGACCAGGGATATGCCTATGTGGATGTGGAACCGATTACAAATCTGAATAGGAGAGAAAAAACCGTAAAAATCGTTTACGATATTAATAAGGGGCAGATAAGTTATTTTGGAAAGATCCGCATTACAGGTAATATGAGTACACATGATAATGTCATTCGCAGAAACCTCGCTTTTGCAGAGGGTGAATTGTACTCGGGTCGAAAGTTGGAGATCAGTCGTCATCGGTTGAAGGATACCGGGCTTTTTAGCAAGGTGGATATCCGGACCCATAAGGCCAAGAAAAAAAAGAACCTGGTGGATGTGGACGTGAAGGTGGAAGAAGGAAAGTGGGGATCGATCGGGATCGGCGCGGGCTACAGCACAAGGGAAAACCTGATGTTGACGGCAAGCATTGAACATAAAAATCTGTTCGGACGAGGTTATAAAGTAAAGCTTCGCACGGACATGGGCTCAAAAATGCAGTATTTCCGCTTCAGTTTTTTGAATCCGGCCGTGAGAGACAGCATATATTCCTTGGGTGTTGAGCTCTATCATGATCGGGATGTATATGACAGCTTCTCGTCGAAGACAACCGGTGGGAGTGTTCAGGTGGGACGCCCCCTTCCGTGGTGGGGAATCTATGGATCCGCCCGGTATACTTTGCAGAATGTGGATGTCTACAACGTGGACGAGTCGGCCTCGATTTATGTTAAGGATCAGGAAGGGACGCGGACCGAAAGTAAGATGCTGTTTAACTTCGTAAGGGATCGGCGGAACAGCCGACTGAATCCTACAAAGGGGACCAAACAATCCCTTTCCTTTGAAAATGGTGGGGGTCCCCTGGGCGGGGACGTGGATTTCTGGAAGACCGTGGCGGATGCCAGCTGGTATCACCCCTTCTTGGGGGATACAACGATTATGGTTCATGGGCGAGCGGGCGCTATGGATAGTTATGGCGGAAAGAGGTTGCTTATCACGGATAAGTTTTTTGTCGGTGGTTTGAGAACGATCCGTGGGTTTAAGTATGGGTATGCCGGGCCACGGGATAGTAATGGCGATGCCATTGGTGCAAAGAACGAATTGATCATGAATACAGAGTTGATCTTTCCCGTTTATAAAGATATTGGGCTTAAGGGTGTGGTTTTCTTCGATGCAGGTAAGGGGTTTGATTCCTGGGGCGGCATCGGAGAGATCAGAACCGCTGCAGGTTTTGGGCTTCGGTGGTTGTCCCCCATGGGTCCCTTGAGGCTTGAGTGGGGATTTAACCTCCGTAGGAAAAATGATGAACAAGAGAGTGTCATGGAATTTACTGTGGGGCAATTTTTCTAAAGGTTAAAGGGAGCAGAGTATGAAAGCGCAGAATCTATTCGTTCAGAGGGTACTTGTGTGGGTGGTGATTTTCGTAGTGGTTTTGGGAGTTGGGGTGCTTATAGGGCCTGTGAGGGTCTGGAGCCAGGCAACGGTGAAATTGGGGTATGTAGATATGGAAAGGGTGGTGAATGAGAGCCAAGCTGGTATAGTAGCAAGGCATGAATTTGTTGCTTATATGAAGAAGAAAAAGGCTGAGGCAGATAAAAGGAAGAAGGATCTTATGACCATGAAGCAGATACTTCAGAAACAGGGAGCTCTATTATCTGAAGACGTGAGGATTCAAAAGGAGCAGGAATACCAACAGAAGGTAAGGGAGTTCCAGCTTTTTCTGAAAAATATGCGGGATGATGCACGCACCAAGGAAATGGAAATGTCGAAGAAGATCATCCGCCAAGTTATGAAAATTGTCTTCAGTTATGCGAAAGAGAATGGTTATGCCATGATCTTTGAAAAATCAAGAAGTGGGTTGCTCTATGCGGCAGATTCCCTGGATCTGACGGATACAATTATCAAGATTTATAACCAGGAGTATTCGAAGAAAAGGTAGGGGAATACCCCTTGATTTCGGATGGGAAGTCCCGAGTTTCTATGAACCGAAAATCACCTTTTCCCCTGAGAACCATCGCCGATTATCTTGGGGCGGAGCTTGTAGGGGATCCAGAGATACTTATTTCGAGGGTGTCGCCGATTGAGAAGGCCGGAGAGGGGGAGATAACCTTCCTTTCTGATCCAAAGAAGGCCCGACTTTTACAAACAACTAATGCAAGCGCTCTGATTGTCTCACGAGAAGCGCCGCTGATTGAGGGAAAGACTTTTTTGGTGGTTGCAGATCCTTATGTGGCTTTTGCAAAGATCCAGGCGCTTTTCTTTCCAGGTCCGCAATCTACCGGTGAGATCAGCCCCCTCGCCTCTATCCATACACAGGCACATCTTGGAGCAAATGTCACCGTCCATGCGTTTGCCTGCATCGAAAAGGGTGTAGAGATTGGGGAAGGGAGCATTATTTATCCCCATACCTACCTTGGAGCAAACGTCGTGTTAGGTAAAAACTGCATTCTTTATCCGGGTGTGAAGGTTTATCATGGTTGCAAACTGGGAGATCGGGTGATTTTACACAGCGGGGTCGTGATTGGCTCAGATGGCTTCGGGTATGCCTGGGACGGGAATAAGCACCTTAAAATCCCACAGGTTGGGAAGGTAGTTATTGGAAACGATGTTGAGATAGGCTCTAATACAACGGTGGATCGGGGAACCCTTGAGGACACAGTGATCGGAAATGACGTGAAAATCGACAACCTTGTACAGGTTGGTCATAACGTAAGAGTAGGGGATCATTCGATTCTTGTATCGCAGGTTGGGATTGCAGGAAGCACAGAGATTGGGAGGGGTGTAATCCTGGCGGGACAAGTAGGTGTGGCAGGTCATTTAAAGATAGGGAATCAGGTTAAAGTCGCTGCACAATCCGGGATTCATAAGGATGCGAAAGACGGCGAGGTCCTGTCAGGCAGCCCAGCTTTGCCGTTTAAAACATGGCTTAAAATGGTAACTACTTGGCCTAAGCTGCCGGAATTGAGACGAAAAGTAAGGGGTGTTGAGGATAGAATTAAAAAAATAGAAAGAAAACTTGAGGAATTTACTTCCGGAGGGGATACATGATTTCTATCGAAAGAATCCAGTCTCTTTTGCCCCATGATTATCCTTTTTTACTCGTTGATCGAGTCCTGGAATTGGAAAAAGGCAAACGGATCCTTGCCATTAAAAACGTCACTGTGAATGAGCCTTATTTTCAAGGTCACTTCCCCCAGCGTCCTATCATGCCCGGCGTTCTAATCTTGGAAGCAATGGCACAAGCGGGGGGGATTCTGGCTTTCGAAACCATAGAAGAAGCTGTAAGAGATCGCGCTGTTTATTTTATGGGGATTGATCGGGCGAAATTCAGGCGTATAGTCGTTCCAGGTGATCAGCTTTTTCTTGAGACGCTTATCCTGAAGCGACGTGGGGCTTACTGGTCGTTTCAATGTTATGCGCGGGTGGATGACAATATGGTGGCTGAGGCCAAGATGCTGGCTGCTTTAGAAAGGAAATAGAGAAGAGGGGATACATTGTTAAAGATACATCCAACAGCTGTTATCTCTCCAGAGACAAGTTTAGGAAGGGATGTGGAAATAGGTCCTTATACGGTCATTGAGGGGCAGGTGTCTATCGGAGATGGTTGTGTGATCGGTTCGCATGTTGTGATCAAGGGCCCTACATCGATCGGGAATGACTGTAGGATCTATCAGTTTGCCTCTATCGGTGAGATTCCACAGGATCTAAAATTCAAGGGGGAGAAGACGGAACTCGTTATCGGGGATGGAAATGTTATTCGAGAATATGTTACAATTAATAGGGGTACGCAAGGTGGGGGTGGTCGTACGGTGATTGGGAGGGGAAACTTCTTGATGTCGTACGTTCATATTGCCCATGATTGTATCTTGGGAAACTATAATATTCTTGCCAATGTTGCAACCCTTGCAGGCCATATAAACATTGATAACTTTGCTATTATCGGGGCCCTTTCGGCGGTTCATCAATTTGCCAGGATTGGATCCTATGCCTTTGTGAGTGGGATGACCGGGGTGTCGCAAGACATCCCTCCGTTTGTCAAAGCCGCTGGAAACCGATCCAAACTCTATGGTCTTAATACCATTGGGTTGAAACGTCATGGTTTCAGTGATGAAGTCATTTATGCCTTGAAGAAGGCCTATCGAGTTGTTTTCAGATCGAAGCTTCGGTTGGTTGAAGCCATTGAGCAGGTTGAATCTGATCCGATCGGGGAGGTACCAGAAGTTCAACAGTTCTTAGCTTTTCTCAGAACTACAAAACGTGGAATTTGTAGGTAATGAAGCCCCTAAGGGTTGGTGTGATCGGTGTTGGACGCTTGGGAAGCTTCCACGCGCAAAAATATGCCGGCATGGCTGGATGCCGGTTAATAGCGGTTGTGGATATTGATGAAAAGCGTCTAAGAAGGGTCGCTAAATCTCTAAAAGCTGAATATACTACGGATTTTCGTAAAATTCTGGATGAGGTAGATGCGGTCAGTGTTGCGACGCCGACGACGACCCATTTTGATATCGTAAAGACATGTCTTGAGGTGGGGGTACATACGCTTGTTGAGAAGCCTATTACCACCACCCCTGCTCAGGCAAAAGGACTGATAAGGATTGCTGAGAGGACCGGGGTAAAGTTACAAGTTGGTCATGTGGAGCGGTTTAACTCGGCTATTATGAAGGCCGAAACCTTGATCAAGCGTCCTCTTTTTATAGAGGTGCATCGCCTCGGATATTTTTCAAAGCGAGGGACGGATGTGGATGTTGTTTTGGATCTGATGATTCATGATCTTGATCTTGTGATGCATTATGTTCAAAGCCCCATCATCCATGTTTCGGCTGCTGGAGTTCCCGTGTTGACGGAACAGGGGGATATTGCCAATGTCAGGTTGGAATTTGAAAATGGATGTGTGGCAAATTTAACGGCGAGTCGTGTTTCAAGGAAAAAGATGCGGAAATTCCGCCTGTTTCAGAAAAATGGATACCTTTCTATCGATCTTTTGAACCATGAGGTAACATGGGTTAAGAAAGTTACCAAAAAGTTATTAGGTTATCCCATCATCCTGCCAAGGAAATTAAAGGTGCCACCTGGAGACGCGCTTGAAACGGAGATTTCTTCCTTTGTCAGGGCGGTGGTAAAGGATCAGCCGGTTAAGGTTACTGGGGAAGATGGCTTGAAGGCCCTCGAGCTTGCCACAAAGATAAAAGAGGAAGTGGCAAGGCGTTTTAGGACCACTTCACTTTCCATGTGATATCTATGGCAGATTCTCCTCCAAAAAGAATTTTGATTGTTGCGGGAGAAGAGTCGGGCGATCTCCATGGGGCTTCTCTCGTTGCGGAGATGAAACACATGGATCCTGACCTTCGGTTCGTTGGGATAGGGGGGGACCGAATGTCCTCGGAAGGGGTCGAAATAGGCTGTCATGTCCGAGATCTCGCCGTGGTGGGTATTGTGGAGGTTTTTTCTGTTTTGCCAAAACTCTTCCATGCCTACAGATGGCTTGTGAGGCAACTTCGTAACACCCCTCCCCGGGTTGTAGTTCTCATTGATTACGCAGAGTTTAACCTCTTTTTTGCGGGACGCGTTAGAAAATTTGGGATCCCAGTTGTTTTTTATATTAGCCCACAGATATGGGCATGGCGTAGGGGGCGTGTGAAACGGATAGCGAAGAATGTGGAAGAAATGATAGTTATTCTTCCTTTTGAAAAGGATTTTTATGAAAAATATGGAGTCAAAGCAAGCTTTGTGGGTCATCCACTTGTCGATCGCTTTGAAGAAAAAAAGGCTAAAATAAAGAGGGGAACGCATGACACTTTCGTGATTGGTTGGATGCCGGGGAGCCGTGGTTCCGAGGTAAGTCGTCTTTTACCAGTGATGAGTAAGGCGGCAGCAATTCTAAAAGAGAAGCTTCAGGGAAACGTATCATACCTGATTCCCGTTGCCCCCGGGCTTTTACCGGAAGATATTGAGACACCTTTTATAAATTCCGGCGTTTCCGTGGAGATTTGCAAGGAAGAGTCTATAGAGGCAATGAGCCGGTGTGACCTTATTGTTCTGGCATCTGGTACGGCAACCCTTGAGGCCGCACTCCTTGAGATTCCGGCGATAATTGTGTATAAAGTGTCGTTCCTATCGTATCTTCTTGGAAGGATGCTTATCAAGGTTCCGTGGATCGGGTTGGCAAATATTGTGGCGGGGGAGGAAATTTATCCGGAGCTCATCCAGAACAATGCTACTCCGGAGAGGATTGCAGGAGCCTGCCTCCAACTCATTCAGGAGCCAGGAAAATTGGAAAGGATGCGCAGTGAATTAAAGAAGGTCCGCGTAAGATTAGGGGATTCAGGGGCTTCAAAGCGAACAGCCGAGGTTATCTATCAGTATGTCGATTCCGTTACTACGTGATCATCCGGAGATAAGCCGTCTGTACGAATATATTCGCCCTTATGTGGGGCGTCTCATCTTTGCGATGGTGTGTATGGTGATTGTGGCTTTTGCGACTGCCTTTTCTGCTTATCTGGTTAAACCGGTTCTTGATGATATTTTTTTGAACAAGGATGCTGTGAAGCTTATGATCCTCCCCATTGTGGTGGTGGCTCTTTATCTTGTTAAGGGAGGGGCCATGTATGGGCAGCGGTATATTATGGCTTATATCGGTCAGCGAATTGTAGCTAATATTCGGCGGGATATGTATTATCGTCTCCAAGATATGGATTTGTCTTATTTTTTTAAAAATTCCACGGGCACGATCCTCTCGAGATTGATCAACGATGTTAATCTGTTAAGGGGAGCTGTCTCTGGAGCTGTGACCAGCTTGTTGAGAGATTTTTTTACGATAGTTGGGCTTATCTTTGTTGTTTTCTACAGGAATTGGCAGCTTGCGTGTGTCGCAATGCTTATTTTACCCATTGCGGTATATCCTATCGTAATGTTTGGAAGAAAGTTTTTCAAATTTAGTACCCGCAGCCAGGAGACGATCGGGGATCTATCGATGCTGATCCATGAGGCGATGACCGGTATTCGGATCGTAAAGGCCTTTGGGATGGAGAATTATGAGAAAGAACGGTTCAATGAGGAGAATGAGCGCCTCTTTAGGATATACATGCGAATTCAGAAGGTTCGAGCATTATCTTCCCCTGTGATGGAGACCTTGGGAGGGTTGGGGATTGCAGCGATTATATGGATCGGAGGGTTCCAGGTACTCAAGGGACACGCTACACCTGGTACCTTCTTTTCCTTCATGACGGCCCTTTTCATGCTGTACCAACCAATCAAAAAGATTAATAAATCCAACAGCGTAGTTCAGGAAGGGTTATCGGCAGCCAGGAGGATTTTTGATGTTATGGATACCCGAAATGAGATCGTCGATACGCCTGATGCTGTCGAGTTTCCACGTGAATGGAAGACCCTGGAGTTTGAGCATGTGACTTTTGCGTACGAAAAGGAGATAATCCTTCAGGATATCAATTTTACCGTCAAACGGGGGGAGGTGGTTGCCTTTGTTGGGAAAAGTGGGAGCGGGAAAACCACCATGCTTAACCTTATCCCCAGGTTTCATGATGTGACGGGAGGTCGAATTACCTTTGACGGCCGGGATATCCGTGATTTTAAGATTCGATCCCTGAGAGCTCAAATTGCCATGGTAACCCAGGAGGTTGTTCTGTTTAATGATACAGTGCGAAACAACATCGCGTATGGGAATCAACATGTGTCCATGGATGAAATTGTTCAGGCCAGCGAGCTGGCCAATGCCCAGGATTTTATTATGAGTCTTCCCCAAGGATATGACACAGTGATCGGAGAAAAAGGAATAAAAATTTCTGGGGGTGAGCGGCAGCGGATATCGATTGCAAGGGCTATCCTTAAAAATGCACCTCTCCTGATTTTAGATGAAGCAACCTCCTCGCTCGATGCTGAAGCGGAAGTTGAAGTTCAAGAGGGTTTGAATAATCTCATGGAGAACCGTACTGTATTGCTCGTTGCCCATCGTCTCTCCACTGTCGTAGGTGCGGATCGTATCTACGTATTGGATCAGGGACGGATTGTGGAGGTGGGTACCCACGAGAGCCTCTTACGCGCCGGAGGTGCTTATCGCCAGCTTTTTGATCTTCAGGTGAGAAATGGGATCCTTCAGGAAACGCCTGCATGATAGTTTGACCTTTCGTGTTCTTCCTTATGTGGGAGCTTTCCTTTTCAGAGTTTTTGCACTTACGATCCGGTTTGAAGAGAAGGGAAGTGAAACGATGGCCGCATTTGAGAGGGATAGAAGGCCCTATATCGCTGCTTTCTGGCATGGACATATCCTGATGATGCTGGCTTCCCCTTATCGGATGAGGTCCAAAGCCATGATCAGCAGCCATAGGGATGGAGAGTTGATCAGTAAAATGGCAGCGCATTTTGGGGTAGGGAGTATCCGGGGTTCTACCACTCGAGGTGGGATCCAGGCCTTGAAAGGCGCTATTCGGGCCGTTCATCAAGGGTTTAAGGTGGTTGTGACTCCGGATGGGCCCCGTGGTCCAAGGTATATTGTTCAGCCGGGAGTGATTGAGCTGGCTCGGGCTACTGGAGTCCCTATTATTCCCATTGTTTTTTCCTGTACCAGGAAAAAGATCCTTTCCTCTTGGGACCGTTTTATCCTTCCTTATCCCTTTACCCGCGGAGTTTTTTTTTATGGGGAGCCTTTCTATGTAGAAAGGCAGATGGGTAAAGAGGCCCTGGAGATCAAAAGGAAGGAGCTGGAAAAACGGATGCAGCGGATGATGGAACAGGTGGAGAGGTACTGTGAGACGGGAATCTGGAGGTAGGTGAATGCTAGGAAACTTTCAGGATGAGGGCCCTTAAATATTGGTAACGCTGTACAACTTATTGTTACACATCGTGTTGATCCTTTTTTCCCCCGTGTGGGGGGTTCTATTATTGGTTTATCCCCGTTACCGAAAAGGCCTTGCGGAGCGTTTGGGAAGTTGGGGGGTATCCGTTCCGGAATCCAGTAAACCTTCGATCTGGGTTCATGCCTCTTCCCTTGGTGAAGTGAAGGTTTCAGCCCCGGTGTGTAAAGGGCTTTTAAAAAGGTTTCCTGAGTACGAAATGATTTTTACAACCAGTACTGTCGTGGGGAAAAAACAGGCTCGGCTTCTTATGAAGGATGTGGTAAAGATATTTCTTTTGCCCCTTGATCTGTCATGGGTTGTCTGTCCCACTGTCAGGCGTTTGCAACCAAGGTTCTTTCTGGTGGCGGAAACGGAGTTCTGGCCAAACCTTTTTTTCTGCATGAAGAGGAAGGGGATACATGTTGCGCTTTTTAATGGGAGGATATCTGATAAGTCCTTTAAAAGATACCGATTTTTCCGTAGTTTTTTTAAGCGTGTCCTTTCCTGCGTGGAGATTCTCTGTGTTCAAACCCTGAAAGATGCAGATCGGTTTCAGGCTTTAGGGGTATCGAGAAGTAGAATATATGTGACGGGAAACGTGAAGTTTGATGCTCAATGTTTCCCTATGGCACTTCAAGAATCAGACGATCTTCGCCTGCAACTTGGTATCAACAAAGAGGATCCCACTTGGATTGCGGGAAGTATGCATCCGGAGGAGTTTACGACCCTTTTTGAAGCCTATCAGAAACTTAAAGAGATTTATCCTAAGATGAGATGGATTGTAGTTCCTCGTCACCTCTATGACTTGGAGAAGCTCAAGAATTTTCTGAAAACCTGGGGAATCTCTTGGACCTTGTGGGATGGGGAAACGCGGGTATCAAGGCCTTGGGATATCCTGCTTGTGAACGCACTTGGGCAACTTGACCGGCTGTATCAGATAGGATTTGCCGCCTTTGTAGGTGGGAGCCTGGCTCCCATAGGAGGACACAATCCGATGGAGCCCCTACATTATGGGGTCCCTACCTTTTTTGGTCCTCATATGGAAAACTTCAGAGAGGTCAGGGATATTATTCTCAAGGAATCGGTAGGAAGGGAGGTTTCAAATGCTGAGGAGCTGGCAAAGCTGCTTTCGGAGCTTATAAAGGATGCACAAGGTCGTGAGAGAATCCGGATGATGTGTAGACGGTTCTTTAAGAAATACCAGGGTGCGACACGGCGGTCAATTCAGAAGTTAGAGGAATGGATCGAGGTAAATCGATAAGGTTACATGGGAGGTGGGGGTGTAAAGAACCTTTGTATCGCGACAAGCTTTCCTGAAACATCCCCGAAGAAAATCACATCCTTTGCCACCCCATAGAGGGGGATTAGGTTTGCACTTAGCCAGCCTTCGATATCTCCCGTCCTGGATTTTATGATGTCCGGATCGAGTTTGAGGTAGACAAGATATTTAGCCTTGTTACGAATAGGAAGGTTCCTTGATTCTTTCACCGTTTTTCCCCTGGAGGCTATCTTCAATGAGAGGGTATTAAGCTTTTTTCCTGGAATGGTGTGGATTCGAAATGTTTTTCCGAACTCTACAGGTCCGTAGCTTCCAAAACGGAAATTGTAAAACGCTGTCAGGGGGTCATCGTAAAAAATACCCTTTGGGATAGGTGTGATGTGAACCGATCTATGATTTTTTTTCAGCCTCGTGATGGTGAGCTGCCTCTTGGAATAATCCATTTCAAAGACTTTGATGGTGTGGTGGTGTCCAATCTTTGTATCTCGAATCAAACGGGTGCAGATAAACCGTGTACGATTCTCGTTTTCTATCAACTCGCTAATGTGGGTATCTTCTCGATGGCGGGTTAAGAAACCGATGAATCCCCTGGTTTTTCCGCTCAAAGTTGCCTGATACCTCCCCTTCCTGGAAAGGGGTACAAGGCTGATTTCAGCATCACCCGCATGGTGGAAAAAGAGAAAGCCCGCAATGAATTTCATCACTTCGTTTGAGAAGGTGTTCCCGATGCCTGCGTGATATACGGGGAAAGAAGATTGGGCTGGGGTTTTAGAGACGGAGTCGATAAAGAGGGAAAAATTGAAAAGCCCAATCCCTGCTAAGATCTTCAGAACCTTCCCTAACCAGGTCCGTCGAGTCATTCGTTTTTCGCTGTCAAGTGTCATTTTGAAGGAGTTGTCTGAGTTCGTCGTGTATCAATCCATTTGTGCAGATAATCGTGTCGATACTTGGATCGAAAGGTGAGCCTTCAAAGGTGGTGATGCATCCACCTGCTTCTTTTGCTATGAGAGCGCCAGCTGCTACATCCCACGGTTTGAGTTTAAGCTCCCAGAAGCCATCAAAACTTCCCTCCGCTACCCGGCAGAGGTCTAAGGCTGCACTCCCGTCTCGGCGTACACCTTGGGCGGACTTGATGACACGCATGAATTCACTAAGGTTGTTCCTTTCAGAGGTTCCGACATCGTAAGGAAACCCTGTGCATAAGAGAGACTTGTGCACGCTGGAGGTTTTTGATACATGGATAGGGTGGTTATTTTTATAAGCCCCTTGGTTTACCAGCGCTGTATAGATTTCTTGAGTCGTGGGATTATAGACAACGCCTACCTTTAATTCTCCGTCAATCTGAAGAGCTATTGAAATGCTAAAGCATGGATATCCATGGGCGTAGTTAGTGGTTCCGTCGAGAGGATCCACGATCCAAAGATACGGAGAATTCGATGCGCTGAATTGAGATTCTTCGGAAAGGATATTGTGAGAAGGGAAGGTTCCCTTCAAGAGTGATAGGATGGTTTTTTCACTTAGTTTGTCAACATTGGTGACGAGATCAATAGACCCTTTATAGGTAATCTTTTTTGGAAGAAAAAGGTGATTTTTTAAGATGGTCCCAGCTTCGTAGGCTGCTTGGCACGCAATTGTCAAAAATTCATTCTCGGGTCCTGAACCCATTCCTATATTCCCTCCCTGTGAAAAAACAGATATAATTTAATATAATATATCATTATGTCTAAAAAAAGGGAAAACTTATTATTTATTATACAGTCATTAAGAATAGGATGAAAATTCATGACTTTCTTGAAACTGCTGTGGCCCTATGATAGAGATTTATTATGAAGAGGTGTTTATATGGAAATTATAACATTTAGTTTGGGTCAGGCGGAAAAATTAGGGTGGGATGACACATTCCCCGTTATTACTATAGGTAATTTTGATGGTGTTCATATTGGCCACCAGGAAATATTCAGAAAAGTCAAAGAAAGGGCTAAACGAAAGGGAGGTAAGGCAGTTGTTTTCACATTCAAGCCGCACCCCCTCAAGCTTCTCAGACCAGACAGATGTCCTCTTTTGATTACTCCCTATGCAAAACGGATTCGATTGATTGAGCATTTTGGTATGGATGCCGTGATAGTAGCCCGATTCACAAGAGAGTTCGCGTCGCTGAGCCCAGAGAGATTTTTTTTGGATATCCTGAAAGGGATCTTTAATGTGCATTCAATTTTCATCGGATACGATTTCTCTTTTGGGAAGGATCGGGAGGGATCGGTAGAAAAGCTTAAGGATCTTGGGCGTAAAAACGATGTGGATGTAAACATCGTCGGCCCTGTGCGCCTTCGTGGGAAGCCTGTTAGCAGTACCAAAATTAGGGAGCTGGTAGCCAGGGGTGAGATGAGAATGGCCCGAGAGTTTTTGGGACGCTATTTTTTTCTCTCCGGTACAGTGATTGAGGGACATAAACGGGGCCAGAAATTAGGGTTTCCCACGGCCAATATCGGGACGGGACACGAGCTTTTCCCACGTAAAGGAGTTTACGCCACCTTTCTGTTTTATAGGGGCAAGCGTTATCGTGCAGTCACCAATGTGGGAATCAATCCTACGTTCAGTAATGGAGCGCTCTCTGTAGAGACTTTCGTGCTTAATTTCAATATACCCCTTTATGGGGAGGAGATCAGTGTTTCTTTTGTGCATCGGTTGCGGGATGAAATCTTTTTTTCTTCTGTGAGAGCTTTAACAAAGCAGATCGAGAAAGATATCCAGGCAGCCGTGAAGATCCTGAAGGTGGAAGAGGAGAAGAATCCCCAAGAAACCCCAGAGGGCTGATCACGTGTGAGTAGAGAGTTATGGGATGAAGAAGGTTTGGGGATGAGGTGTTTTTATTTCACGGTGGTTACAAATCGGATAGTAAGTTGAGATGTTAGAGGGATTGCGCCTGCTTGACCTTTCGAGCCGTCTTCCGGGACCACTCTGTTCCTTGATTCTTTCTGACCTTGGGATGGAGGTGATTCGGGTAGAGTCTCCCTCGTTCCTGGGGAAGGGGGATGTATTCCGCGAATTTCCTGAAAGCGAAACACCCTATTTCCCTATGTTAAACCGCGGGAAAAAAAGCATCACCCTGAACCTGAAGACCGTTAAGGGAAAGGCGCTTTTTCTCAAACTGGCCGAAAAAGCGGACGTGGTACTTGAGGGGTTTCGTCCCGGAGTTATCGACCGCCTTGGAATTGGATGGTCACAGTTGCACCAGGCTAATCCCCGGCTTATTATGGCATCAATCTCCGGTTACGGGCAGGAGGGGCCTTACCGAAGTGAAGCGGGTCATGACTTGAACTATCTTGCTCGTACAGGGATTCTTGGCCTTAATGCCTCTGCCCAAGGGGAAACCCCGGTATGCCCCCCCATTCAGATTGCGGATGTGGCCGGGGGGACATATCCTGCCGTTGTTGGCATCCTTGCCACCTTGATAGAACGTTCACGAACGGGAAAGGGCCGTTGGATAGATATTTCTATGTTGGATGGGAGCCTTTTCCTGATGGCTATGGCATTGTTCGATCATGGGATCGGGAAACGAATTGCGCCAGGGAGCCCTCCCATATCCCGTGGATCAGCCAACTACCATGTGTACAAAACACGGGATGGTCGATATCTGGCCTTGGGTGCTCTCGAGGAGGCCTTCTGGGGTGAGTTTTGCGAGGCGGTGCAAAGGCCGGAATGGAAGACCTTCTACGGAGATGAAAAAGCCATGAGTTCAAAGGAGCTTTGTGATGCGGTTCAAGAGGTTTTCATGACGAAAAGCCAGGAAGAATGGTTGGCCTTTTTCCGGGGGCGGGATGTTTGCCTCTCTCCAGTGCGTTCCATTGATGAGGTGGCGTCAGGTGAAGATATCAGGGAACGGGATGTGTTTTGGTGGAAAATCCTTCCGGACGGGGAACGGGTTCCCATGCTACGGTTCCCCATGGCCAACCGGCTGGTGCCCGCTGAGAAACGCGAGATCCCCCGTTTGGGGGAGCAGACCGTTCCTATTTTGAGGGGAGAGTTGGGGCTTTCGGATCAGGAAATCGAGACGCTCAGAGGAGAGGGGGTGATTTAGGAAGGAGATCGGGGGGGATTGAAAAAGGTTTTTTTAACTATTCATGAAAGGAGACTAGTATGGCAAGGGAAGAGATTCAAAAGATAGACAAATCAAAGGTAATCTATTCCTGGGCGGTTCAGGGGAATGAGCACATTATCATGGACCACGCGGAGC
>JALTIG010000154.1 GCA_027004185.1 bacterium
TCTGGAAAATGATTATTTGATCAACCTGGCGAAATTCAAAACGCACAGCATGATGGGCTTAACCCTCAGTATCAAGAATCTTTTTGGCTGTATCCCAGGCAAGAAAAAGGCTGCATGGCACCTCGCTATAGGGAAAAACAGGGATCTCTTCGCACGGTTACTTTCTGAACTGGCCGCGATCATTCCTGCTAATTTTCATGTAATTGATGGAATTGTGGGAATGGAGGGGAATGGACCGGGGAATGGCACTCCACTCCCCTTGGGTGTTCTGCTGGGGGGTGAAAATGCCTCTGCCGTCGATATCGTCGCCGCCAGGCTGGTAGGTCTTGCTCCTCAGGATCTACTAACGTGTAAAGCATCCGCGAAGATGGGATTTGGCCCCGCCGACGAAACTGATCTTCTCATTGTAGGGGATAGGATGCCAGAAGCACCCTTTCCCTTCACGTTCCCGGAACCTATGCGAACCGACTGGCACTTGCCGACTCCCCTGAAAAGGATACTGAGATGGATCCTTCTTCCCTTACCAAAGGTGTTGAACGACTCCTGTAAAGGTTGCCTGGATTGCCAAAAGGTCTGCCCGCCCGGCGCCATTCAGGAAAAGAACGGAAAGGCCTTTATCCAAGAGGCTATCTGTATCCGCTGTTATTGTTGCCAGGAAATCTGCCCTGAAAATGCGATAGTTTTCAGAAAAAACTTCAAAGAGAAAAGCCCTTAAAAAGGGCTTTTCTCTTTCTCCATTATCCTTTTTACGAAACCCTCTGAACCCTTCGGTTACGTCTCCTCAATCACCAGGCTTATGAAGGTTCAGAAAAATAGATTCAGCTGCCAAAGCAATAGGTTCAAGGCCTGGATCGGCTGACAGCTCAGGCTGACCCGCACATCTCAGGGTCGTAAGATCCGACACCGTCAGCCCACATCTTATGGCAAGTCCAATAAGATCAATGTGTCTAATGGGAGACTCACTATCACTAACAATTTGACCTCCGATAACTTTCTCTGTCTCTTTATCAAAAATAAGCTTTACGATATAAGGCTTTTTGTCTCGCATGACCATATGCTTGCTGATTGACGGCTGTTTAACACTGATTGTTTCAAACCCGTTGGCTTTCGCCTCCGTCTCGGTCAACCCGGCTCCGGCGATCGATTTATCAAAAAACTTTGTGGCAAAAGAGTTGATCAACCCCGGGAACTTTACCCGATAGCCTAAAGCGTTCTTAACGGCAACACGCCCACCAATCACTGCATTAGGTCTTAATTGTCCTAAAGACGGCTTGCCGGTTACAAAGTTCTCAAATTCCATGATATCACCAGGGGCATAAATATCAGGATCAGAAGTTTCAAGGTATTCATTGACCTTCACACCCATCCTTCCAACCTCTAATCCCGCCTTCTTTGCCAACTCGACATTGGCCCGAACGCCTCCCGACAAAACAACCATTCCAGCATCAATCTTTTCTCCGGAGGATAGCTCAACCACTTCAACACGTTCCTTGCCAACAATAGCCTTGATTGTTTCCCCCAGTTTTAACCCCATTCCCTTCTCTCTTATATATTTTTCAATCTCCTCACTCATATCCGGATCTAACGCCCTTTGCATAACATGCTCCAACATTTCAACAATCGTAACATTGATTCCTTTCTTGGCTAGCAAATAAGACAATTCTAAACCAATAGCACCTGCTCCTACCACTACGATATTTCTCACCCGATTGAGATTTATCCAGTTTAAAATATTTACGGCATCGACAGCTTTACGGAGGGTAAAAACACCTTTTAGATCAACACCTGGAATTGGGAACAAAATAGGATTTGCCCCCGCTGCTAAAATGAGTTTATCGTAGGGATAAGTAGACCCATCGGAAGTTACAACTTTCTTGCCATTTCGGTCTATCTCAACGGCCTTCTTTGTTATCAGTTTGATCCCTTGCTCAATAAATTCCTCATCACCTTTAAAACTCGAATCAACCGTCACTTCACCGCTTGCAATGTATGGGGTGGCACACCGCGTCAATAACCCCTTTTCATCTTCTTCTCTTATAATTGTTACATCTATATCAGGATCAATACTTTTAGCCATTTTCGCAGCCATTCCACCAGCTCCAGAAGTCCCAACTACAACAATTTTTTTGACCTTATCCATTTAACTTCCTCCTTTCTCATCGAAGGCACAGTTTCACACATCTCCTCCAATGACCTATTTTTTCTTAAATACTCCACCCTTACACTTAAGTCAGCTCCTTTGAAGCTAACCACTCCACAAAAAACCTTCCCACCTTCCCCTTTTTCCGCTCTAAATCTAATAACTCGAATCCGCCTTGTCAACTTTAATCTGAAATCATTCCATTTCACGATCTCTCTTTACTTTATCATCAAGGTTCTATATGTTACTTAGCAAATTTAAGAATCTTATATCAAACTCATTAAAGGAGTCTTCGCATGCGTTCAGACCAAATGAAAAAGGGAGTCACGCGGGCTCCCCATCGGAGCCTCTTCAAGGCCATGGGCTACACGGATGAGGAGCTTAATCGCCCTATCATTGGCATTGCCAGCTCTGCTAATGAAGTCATCCCAGGGCATATTCATCTGGACAAGGTAGTCGAAGCCATCAAGGCGGGAATCCGTATGGCGGGAGGAACCCCTATGACCTTTTCGACCATCGGCATCTGTGATGGGATTGCCATGGGACACCTGGGGATGAAATATTCCCTCGGTTCGCGGGAACTGATTGCCGATACCGTCGAGGTGATGGCCATGGCCTATCCCTTTGATGGTATCGTTATGGTTCCAAACTGTGACAAAATCATCCCCGGAATGCTCATGGCAGCCGCGCGGCTCAACATCCCTACCATCGTTGTCAGTGGAGGCCCTATGCTGGCCGGGGAATGTTGTGGACAGACCATCGACCTCATTTCCGTCTTTGAGGCGGTGGGAAAGGTCAGTACGGGAGAATTCACGGAGGAAGACCTTAAATCCTACGAAGACGCCGCCTGTCCGGGTGCCGGCTCGTGCAGCGGGATGTTCACGGCGAATTCCATGAATGCCTTGACGGAGGCCTTGGGCCTGGCCCTGCCCGGTGGGGGAACCATTCCTGCTGTCATGGCTGCCAGGCTGCGACTGGCGAAAAAATCAGGGATCCAGATCGTTCATCTCGTTGAAAAGGGGATCACCCCGGATCAGATCCTGACGGAATCGGCCTTTCTGAATGCCGTCACCGTTGATATGGCCTTCGGAGGTTCCACCAACACAACCCTGCACCTCCCTGCCATTGCCCACGAGGCAGGAATTTCCCTTCCCCTTGAAACCTTCCAGGAGATATCTGAAAAAACCCCCCATCTCTGCAACATGTCACCCGGAGGTCCGCACCACATTGAGGACCTCAATCGGGCAGG
The DNA here is from genome assembly GCA_027004185.1 of bacterium. Lineage (GTDB taxonomy): Bacteria > Desulfobacterota > S145-22 > S145-22 > S145-22 > S145-22. Next base: position 3,390 of record JALTIG010000154.1, read on the forward strand.
TGGAATCTATGCGTTGATGAAAACCCTGTATGAACACGACCTGATTGACGGCACCGTCCTGACAGTTTCTGGGGCTACCCTTGCGGAAGAATTGCCCCAGCACCCTGTCCTGGACACGAATGTCATCCGTACCTTTGAATCTCCCTATCACAAGAAGGGAGGGCTGACCATCCTGAAAGGGAACCTTGCACCCAACGGCTCCGTGGTCAAGCAGTCTGCCGTGGATCCTGCCATGCGGCATCACACAGGTCCGGCAAGGATCTTCAACTCCGAAGAAGAGGCTGTGGAAGCTATCCTCAAAGGAAAGATTCAGAAGGGGGACGTGGTGGTCATCCGGTATGAAGGCCCAAAAGGCGGGCCTGGCATGCGGGAAATGCTGGCACCCACCTCGGCCATAGCTGGGATGGGTCTGGACAGGGATGTCGCCCTCCTCACAGACGGACGTTTTTCTGGCGGAACCCGTGGGGCTTCCATTGGTCATATCTCCCCAGAAGCAGCCCAGGGTGGACCCATCGCGATCGTCCAGGAGGGAGATAAAATCGAAATCGACATCGACAAAAAAAGCTTGACCCTCTTGATTTCAGAAACTGAAATTGCCGAAAGAATGAAAAATTTGCAACCTCCTGAACCCAACATCAAAACGGGCTATATGGCTCGATATGCCCGTATGGTCCAGTCTGCCGATACCGGGGCCGTCTTCAAGGGCTGACATTTCGTAATAATTCTGGTAAAATAGGGACATAAAGGAGAAGAATCATGACAGATCAAAATCAACCAGTACCGATCAGCAGAGAAGAGGCATTGGAACTACTCAAGTCCTATGTTCACCAGGATAACCTGATCAAACACTGTCTGGCTACAGAGGCCATCATGCGAAGCCTTGCTAAACGTTTCGGAGAAGATCCTGATAAATGGGGCATTGCAGGTCTACTTCATGATCTTGATTATGAAGAGACCTACGAATCTCCAGCAGAGCACGGAAAAAAAACGGCGGAGATCCTCAAGGAAAAGGGTTTTCCTCAGGATATGATTGATGCCATCCTGGCACACAATGCGGAGGCCCTCGGGATCGAAAGAAAAACGCGTTTCGATTTTGCTATCACATGCTCCGAATGCATTACAGGCCTGATAACCGCCACCACTCTTGTCTATCCAGATAAAAAACTTAAGAGCGTCAAACCCAAATCCATTACAAAACGGATGAAAGAGAAGGGATTTGCACGGAGCGTGAATCGGGACCTGATCCGACTGTGCGAAAAGATCGATATCCCTCTTCCGGATTTTGCAGTGATCAGCCTGGAAGCCATGCGGGAGATTGATGAAGAACTTGGGCTTTAAGCCTCTAACATATAAGATTCCTTCAGAGAGGTGATAAAGATGTTTTTACCATACGATATGCCCCCATACCGCCCTCCAAGTGAAGCGTACAGCGTCTTGATCCGAGCGACCCGGGGATGTCCATGGAACCAGTGTACCTTCTGCGGCATGTATAAAGAGGAACGGTTCGAGATAAAACCGGTAGAAGAAATCAAGAAAGATATCGATGCGGCACGTTCCTTTTACGGCCCAGGCATTAAGCGGGTTTTTATCGGAGATTCGGATAGCTTGGTCATGAAAACGAAGCAACTGTGCGAAGTTTTGCGCTATCTCTACGAGGTATTCCCCCTCATCGAGCGTATTACTTCTTATGCAAGAGCCAAAACGGTCAGGAGAAAAAAGCTGGAAGATTTGATCGCCCTTCACGAAGCTGGGCTGACACGTCTGCATGTGGGACTGGAGTCAGGGGATGCAGAACTCCTGGCTTTCATTAAGAAAGGTGCCACTCCTGAACAGATGATCGAGGGGGGGAAAAAGGCCATAAAGGCGGGTTTTGAGTTATCCCTATATGTGCTTCTCGGAATCGGGGGAGAAGATCGCTCCACACAACACGCCCTTCACACCGCAGAGGTTTTAAACGCCGTTGATCCGCACTTTATCCGTGTTCGCACCCTGGTCCCTTACCCTGGTACCCCGATCTTTGAACAAATCACCCAAGGGACTTTTATCCCTGCATCACCCAAAACAATCCTGAAAGAGACCCTTGCTTTGGTAGAATCCCTAACAGTTCATAGCGAATTTCTTTCCGACCATATCTCAAACTTGGTGGACTTGAATGGTAAGCTGCCGGAAGATCAGCCCAAAATGGTTACAGCCATGAGGGAGATCCTTCAGGAGATCGAAGAGAAACCGGAGCTTTTGGATACCTATTTCAAGCCACGGGATTACCGATGCCTGTAGCAGGGATCTAAGTCATAGATAGGAGAGTTTCGCCTAAAACTGGATCGCCCCGAACGTACCTTTAGGGAGTACCTTGTATTTCCTTATAGATAGAAAGATAAATAAACCTCCTTTACCAAGTCTCGTTGCACTTATGAGTTTGAATGCGGCCTTGTTTAAGGGACGCGATGCCGGTTGATTGAGTTTCTGTTGTACCATGGCAGGTTAGATGGAACAGCTTTTATACTTGCAACCTTGAAGAGACTAAATCCCCCCTTTCCTTGATAACCCTTGAGGTTTGTAGTAACAAATATAAAATTTCATAGGGAGACTTGGCATGTCTGAGTTCAAGGTACAAAAGTCCTACCAGGAGATCAATGAAAAGATAAAAACGGGCAAGGTCGTTGTGGTTAATGCCGAGGAGATGATCGATATCGTTGAGGAAAAGGGAGCCATCAAGGCAGCCCAAGAGATCGATGTCGTGACAACAGGAACCTTCGGGGCCATGTGTTCCTCCGGGGCCATTCTCAATGTGGGGCACACGATACCTAAAATGAAGATCAGCCGGGCAAAACTGAACGGTGTCCCTGCTTACTGTGGATTGGCAGCCGTGGATCTTTACATCGGTGCCTCGGAGCTTCCAGATGAAGACCCAAGAAACACTGTATATCCGGGTGAGTTCCGATACGGGGGCGCCCATGTGATTCAGGACCTCGTGTCTGGTAAGCCGGTTATCATGGAAGCATGGGCCTATGGAACAGACTGTTACCCCCGGAAGTACCTCCAAAAAGAACTTCTTCTTCATAAACTGCGTAATGCAATCCTGTTTAATCCGCGCAACGCATACCAGAACTATAATTGCGCAACCAATTCAACAGGAAAAACCATTTATACCTACATGGGGGTACTTAAACCCCATTTTGGAAATGCCACTTACAGTACCGCGGGACAGATCAGCCCCCTGATGAATGACCCATATTTCAAGACCATCGGGGTTGGAACCCGCATCTTTTTGGGAGGCACACAGGGATTTGTCGCCTTTTACGGAACTCAGCATACCATGGATGTCCCTCGCCTTCCGAACGGAACCCCGACCGAAGGTGCCGGAACCCTATGCGTGATAGGGGATCTCAAAAAGATGGATCCCCAGTGGATCGTGGCCGCGAGCCTTCAAGGATATGGCGCTTCCCTTTACGTAGGGATAGGGGTACCGATCCCTATCCTAAACGAGGAATTGGCAAGATTCACAGCTGTTAAAGACGAGGATCTTGTGGCCCAAATCATCGATTACGGCAGCGATTATCCACATGGCGTGGACCGAAGCCTCGGAACTGCCACATATAAGGAATTAAAAGAAGGTACCATCCTGATTCAAGGTAAGACCGTGCCCACCACACCCATGGCAAGTTATCCCAAGGCCCTCGAGATCTCCAACCTCCTAAAAGAGGAGATACAAAAGGGCCGGTTTTTCCTCGGAGAGCCCCAGGCAACCCTTTCACAGCTTTAGGAAACGGTCCACGAGATGTCTTTACCTTCCTCCCCCCACCTGGCTCCCAAAATCTATCACAGTCGTTTCTACCGTCACCTCTCCCACCCGTCAAGTGGCGTCTCGTTTCAGATCCGGGAGGGTGAAAGTGATCTATGGATTCACACGAATACCCCCAAGAAAAAAACGGCACGCCAAGCCCTTTTATCTGTCAGAAAGATCCTGAACGATTATATCAGGAGAGATCCAACCTTTAAAACAGCGCTGATCCCTCTCGATCCTCTCGTTCCCTGCCCTGAGCCAGTGGAAGAAATGATCCATTGTGCCTTTGCTGCAGGGGTGGGTCCCATGGCGGGAGTTGCGGGAATGATCGCGCAATACGTTGGACTGGCCTTGATTGCAGACGGAGCCACCCATGTCCTGGTAGAAAATGGGGGAGATCTTTTTGTCTATCGGCCACAAGCACCAACAACAGTGGGACTTTTCGCAGGGGAAAGTCCCTTGAGCCTCAAGGTTGGTATCAAGATCCCCCCTTCAGACATACCTATAGGCATAGCCACCTCTTCCGGAACGGTTGGCGTTTCTCTCAGTTTTGGGAAGGCGGATGCAGTATGCGCTATTTCACAAAATGCAACGCTTGCGGATGCTGCAGCTACAGCTATTGCCAATCGCATTCAAACATCGACAGACCTGGATCCAGCCCTATCCTGGGGAGCACGTATCGACGGAATCAAGGGAATCGTCGCCATTGTGGGAGCCAGTCTGGCTGCGTGGGGATCGATAGAACTTGTAAGGATATAACACAATGGAGGATCCAATGATTAAAAAAAGGATGGTGCTTAGGTTTACAAAGAAGACTTGGAACCAGCCCATCGTCTATCGACTCGTAAGGGAGTATAACCTGGCATTTAATATCCTGAAGGCAAGCGTCTTTCCTAAAGAGGCAAGCCTAATGGTGCTCGAAATTTCCGGGGCAGAGGAGGATTTTGACCGAGGGATGGCTTACCTCAAGGACTGCGGAGTTGTCTACGAGCCCCTCGAAGCCAACATCAAAAAGGATGAAACGCGTTGCATCCATTGCGGTGCGTGTGCGGCTGTGTGCCCTACTGAAGCCCTGAGTATTCAGCGTCCGGAAATGCACGTCATTTTCGACCCAGAAAAATGCAGCGGATGTGAGTTATGTGTCAAAGCCTGCCCGCCTCGGGTTATTGTCGCAACCCTTTCTTCCCAAGGGGCCTGATGTCTGGAAAGCGGGTCCTTGTCGGTTTCAGTGGGGGGGTTGACAGTTGCGCAGCGGTTTACCTCCTCAAACAAAAGGGATACGAGGTAACCGCCATTCACCTCATCCTCCACGAACCAGAACAGCATGGAGCCTCTACCGATCGACTCAAAACCATTACGAGGCATCTGCATGTTCCCCTTGTCATGGTCAACAGGCAGGATCTGTTTCAAAAAACCATCATAGAAGCCTTTGTCAAGAGCTATCTCTCAGGAGAAACCCCAAATCCATGCACCTCATGCAATGAGGAAATCAAACTCCAGACACTCAGAGAGTTAATGCCAGTCCATAAGGCTTCGTGGATCGCTACCGGCCATTATGCGAAAAAGGTTCTAAACAAAGAATCCCAGCAATGGACTATCTGTCGAGGTGCTGACAGAGCAAAAGACCAATCCTATTTTCTTTCGCTTGTTACTCAGAAGAATCTGAGACCCCTTCTTCTGCCCCTCGGGGATAAAACAAAACGGAACGTAAAGGCCTTGGCACACTCACTTTTGCCCGCCGTACCGAAGGATACCGAATCCCATGAAATCTGTTTCCTCAAGGGGAGTTCTTATATCGATTTCCTTGTATCTTATTTGAAAGACCCTGTAAGAAAAGGAACCTTTGTCAATGCCGATGGAGAGGTTCTGGGAACTCACAACGGCACCTTTCGCTTCACTATCGGGCAGAGGCGGGGGATAGGAATCCCTGACCGGACGCCATACTATGTTACCGCCCTTCACCCGGAAACCAACCAAGTCCAGATCGGCAAGATCTCGGAACTCTACCAGTCCACCTTCACAGTTAGAGAATGCCGATGGCACATTCCTCCCGGAGAAGACGTCATTTCTGTAAACTGCCAGATACGCTACCGACACCCCACGGCTGCCGCATCCGTTCGGATCCTGACCTCTGATCGAGCTGAGGTAACGTTTCTCAAACCGCAACGGGCAATCACACCAGGTCAGATCGCCGCCTTTTACCGAAATGATTGTCTGGTAGGTGCCGGGATCATCGAAAAAGTCGG
>JALTIG010000155.1 GCA_027004185.1 bacterium
GGGTATTGGGGCATGCCCTGAAATCATTGGGGTATGTTGTTCTCCTTACCACAACCACCAAGATTCAGAACCCGTTTCCGATCAGCGTGGATTGGTTTGTTGTAGAAAAGGATCCTAAGGCCTTTCTGAAACGGATATCTTACCGCCTTCGGTCTCCCACCCTTGGGTTATGGGTGCGAGCACCTTATGGGGATCACAAGTGGGAAGGAATCCCTCCAGAATGGGTGGATGCCCTTTTTGAGAGAATGGATGAAGGGATTATTCTTAACGAGGCGGACGGATCCTTTCGCCTTCCCATCAAGGCCCCAGCCACCCATGAACCCGTGGTTCCCCAATCCACTACAGTTCTGATTCCGGTCTTGGGATTAACAGCACTTGGAGCCCCTTTGGATGAAACGCATGCCTTCCGTCCCTATCTGATCGCAAAGATTACGGGGATTTCAATCGGAGGTACTATCACGGAGAAAGCGATGGCCCTTTTAATGACCGACCCTCAGGGACTGACGAAAGGGTCCCCAGAAACGGCAATGATTGTCCCATACTTGAACCAGGCTGATACACCGCTTCTGCTGGTAGCGGGTGAACGTATTGCAAGGGGGATATTTTACATGTCAGGTAGAATCGATCGTGTTCTGACCGGAAAGCTTAAACCTGTCCCTGCCTTCAACCTGATTTTGAGGCCGAAGACTGCCTGAGTTGCTCTATCACGTCCATGCTGGGGCAGCCGCGTGGACCACAGTCACCCAGGATGCTTCCCTCTTTGTTGTTGCCGTGGAAATCGGAGCCTCCGGTTTTGATGAGCCCTAGTGTGTCGGCGATACGGCTATAATGGTCGATCATTTCTTCTGTGTGGTCCGGGTAGAAGACCTCTATTCCTCTCAGCCCTAACTCTATCCATTTCTTCAATAAGGCGTTGAGTTCATCATCAGGGAGGTTAAGGGTATAGGGATGTGCAAGCACTACCACACCTCCCGATGCCTGGATCATCTCAAAGGCCTCTTCCGGCTGGTACCGGAACTTGTCTACGTATGCAGCCTTTCCCTTCCCAAGGAATCGCTCAAAGGCCTCATTGAAGTCCTTAACGATGCCCTTTGACATGAGGATCCGGGCAAAGTGTGGCCTGCCTACCTGTTCAGCTCCGGCAATGGCCTGAACCTCTTCGTAGGTGATGTCAATTCCGAGTTTCTGGAGCTTTTTTGCGATCTTCGGGTTCCGTTCGGCACGCGCATGCTGAAGGTATGCGAGTTTTTCCTGGAAGATCTTATCCGAGGGATCGAAGAAATACCCGAGGATGTGACAGGTACCCCGGTCAAACTCGGCGCTGATCTCAACCCCTGGAACAACAAGGATTCCTTCCCTCTTTCCGGCTTGCATGGCAATCGTTACGCCTCCGATATTGTCATGATCGGTCAGGGCAAGTCCTGCCAGCCCCGCCCTGACCGCCATGCTCACCACCTCTCCTGGTGTATAACTCCCATCCGAAACGGTACTATGGGAGTGGAGATCGACCCGGTTCATTCCCTGACCTCAACGAGAACTCCATCCGGATCCTGAATGAAATAGATAGATTTCCCCCCCCTGACAATGGAATAGACCGGGATTCGTTCTTCCCGAGCACGAGCGATAAAGGCCTTAATGGGCTGCCCAATCTGTAGGGCATAGTGAAACAGGCCGTTGGTCACGGGGGAAGACAAATTCTTTATTTCGGTTCCTCTCTTGAATTCGAAGAGTTCAAGTACTCCGCTGTCCATGGAAAGTTGCACCGCCCGGGCGGGGGAAGAAACCTGGAAAAGGTGCTGTGATTCTTCCTCACTGAGTTCAAATTCTCTCTTGATGGTGAGTCCAAGGAATCGTGTGTAGAAATCGAGTGACGTTTTCATATTGGAAACGACCAATGCAATGTGATCAAGTTTCATAATACCCTCTTTTAGATGAGAAAGGCCTTCCATGTCAAGACAGAGCTCTCATAGGATGAGTGGATTTTTACATCCATCGTGATATGGCGAGCTTCTCACCTATGATCCTAAATTATTAAATTAAGGAAGAAAACGTGCCAATATTAAGTATTTAAGCTTTGAGATTTTTTGTCAGCCAACGTTGTTTTTTGACATCTATTCGCTATAATTTGTGATCATGGAACATGCAGGTGTTACAAGGCGATATCCGGAAACCCCCCTGGTGGGCGTGTCGGGAGTTGTCTATAAGGAGGGAAAGGTACTGCTCATTCGGAGGGGTTCCCCCCCGGGAAAAGGGGAATGGAATCTTCCCGGCGGACTTGTGGAGGTCGGGGAATCCCTCAAGGAGGCCGTGGCACGCGAAGTGGAGGAAGAAACCAGGGTACGGGTTACCGTGGGGGACCTCGTGACGTTAGGAGATCGTATCATCCGGGATAAAGCGGGACGCGTGGAGTATCACTATGTTTTGATAGACTATCTGTGTCAGGTGGAAGAGGGAGAACCTACCCCGGCATCCGACGCTGCAGAGGCCCGCTGGATAGCCCCCGAGCAGCTTTTGGAAATCACCCTACCCGAACCGATCCGACGTGTCTTGAAAAAGGCAGAGGTAATGACCCACGGATTCAGGGAGGGTGGCAAGGAGAACGGGGGGAACGATGGGTCCACCTAAGATCATCCCGACCATGTGCCATGGCTGTTCCTATGGTGGTTACAACTGCGGGATTCTGGCGCATGTGGAGGATAAGCGTTTTACGAGAGTTGAGGGGAACCCATATCATCCGTTAAACGAGGGGGGGCTTTGCGCTAAGGGGCAGGCAGCTGTTCAGTGGGTTTATAATGAAAACCGATTAAAGACCCCCCTACTGAGGGTAGGAGAGAGAGGGTCCGGTGATTTCAGAGAGATCCCATGGGAAGAGGCCTTGAAAATCGTAGCAGGACGGATTATGGAGATCCGTGACAGTTTCGGCCCGGAAACCTTGATTTTCAGTAAAGGGCAATCGTCGGGCTGGATGGGCATCCACCATTTTCTCTGGATGCGTTTTATGCACGCCCTTGGCTCCACCACTTTCAGCAACTGGGGACCCTTTGTCTGCTATTCTCCGCAGCTGATGTATTACCGCCAGATAATCGGTGGCTCTACTTACCCGAGGCCCGATTACGATAACGCGGATCTTATCATCGAGTGGTTTACGGG
>JALTIG010000156.1 GCA_027004185.1 bacterium
GAAGCGGATTGGATGAGACCCTCCTGAGATATTTTAAGCATCCGTCCCGTAAGACCTTGTTGGTTATTTCCTCTTCTGTCGGCTTAAGAAAGGGCAATCATCTTTATCAGCACCTCCCTGTCAGGGCAGTTATGGTTCCATGCGCGTCTCTCAGATTGAATGAAGCGGCTGCTTTCGTTAAAAGGGAGCTTTCTTCCCATGGTAAGCGGGCGTCGAGATCATGGATCGATCAGTTTATTGAAATCGTTGGACTAGATACGCAAAGGCTGACAAATGAGATGGAAAAGGTTTTTCTGCTCGTAGGTGATCGTGACACCTTACGGCAAGTTGACTTCGAGATCGTTTCATCAACGGAAATGCCAAGGAACGTCTTCTCCCTTTTGAATGCAATTGGCAAGGGGGAGCGAGAGCAGGCCTTGGAGGTTGTTAGAGATATCTTGAATTCAGGGGAGCCTCCCTTGCGGGTGTTGTCGGTGCTTCTATGGCATTACCGTCTGGTCATGAAGGCGTGGGATCTTGTTAGACATGAAGATAATGAGGCGTTGAATCGGATTCACCCGTCCGGTTTCGTGGTTAATAAGGTAAAGCGACAGGCGAAAAGGCTCTCCAGGTCGGAGATCAAAAGGATATTTGCCTCCTTCCAGGAGGCCGATCGGCTTTTGAAGGGCAGTTCCCTTCCCCAGCGTCTTATCATGGAGAGGCTTGTCTATACCTTATCCCGCCTCGAAAGGGATACGTCTCGAGTAAGAGCATGAAACGGGAGGGGATGATCCGAAGGGAATATTTTTAATCCACAGATTTCTCTGATCACACAGATTGCTCTAAAAACCATAGTGTTTAATTCCCCATAGCTTGCCACGTGGTGATTCGTTGAAATCCGGATGCGGGTATAAGCCCGATAAGGGAGATTGCCCGGAGGCAAGTTATCGGTTATGGAGCCTTCAGGCTGTTAACTTGACGTGTGAGCCGTGATATTTTCCTTGCAGCCGTTCGCTTGTGTATCACGCCCTTTGAGGCGGTTCTGGCAATGATGGCTTGTGCAGCCAATAAGTGTACCGATGCCTGTTCTGCGTCCTTTTCCTTCACCGCCTGCCTCACCCGTTTGATAAAAGTTTTCATCCGGGTACGGTAGAATTTGTTCCTCATCGTGCGCTTCTCGGTCTGCCGGATGCGCTTCCAAGCCGATGGATGATTTGCCAAGTTTCTCCTCCTTTTCGATTGGTGGGCTATTCCCTATTACAGATAATGTCTTTTGTCAAGCCTGAGCGGTTGAGTTTTCTCAGGATACCTATTTTTATGAGAGGTGTAAACTGGTAGAATCACGGGAACTTTTGATAACTAAATAAATATGACTTATAGCGCATCGAATCCTGAATAGAAAAAATTGATAAAAAAGGCTTGCAATTGTGAAAAAATTTACTATAATGGATATCAAAAGTTGTAAGGTAAGTTTTTTGACATTCTCGATCCGGTTCCGCTCTTTATGAAAGGGTTTTTGCATCTTCATATTCGGCGGAAAAATTTTTATTTATTAATGAAGGGAAGGAGGTGAAAAAGAGCTTTACGGGTATGTTGAGTGAAGTTGCTACAGGAGTAAGAAGTAGGTTAGTCATTGGGAAACGAAGGAGGAACACATGAAACGAAGCACTATACAGGTCCTGTTGATTTTCGCGCTGATGGTATCGGTGGCGATGGTCATGGGGACGTGCGCTTCCACGAAAGGGAAGAGCAAAGCGATGATTAAGATGCCTGTGGCAATCAAGGGAGCAACATATGAGGGAACGGAGGCCTGCGCCGACTGCCATGAGGACCTGGTCAAGCAGTTCAAAGGGACCATCCACGGGAGGTTGGCAGATTTTGAGGTCAAGGGGCACAAAGGCTGCGAGTCCTGCCATGGTCCCGGGAGTCTTCACATTGATAACGATGGGGATGTCACGAAGATCATCCGTTTCACCAATGTGGGGCAGCCGGGTGGCATTACGCCGGGAGAGGCCTCGGCCATCTGCCTGCGATGCCATGCCAAGGATGCTGGGATGGACTGGCGCGGAAATGAGCATGCCCTCAATGGTGTAACCTGCATTGATTGTCATAAGATTCATCAGGATCCTGCCAAGGGAACCCTGAAGAAGCCGGAACCGCAACTCTGTTATCAATGTCATCAGGATATCCGGGCAAAGGTTAATTATCCTTCTCATCATCCGATTCGGGAAGGAAAGATGACATGTACAGATTGCCATGATATGCACGGAAGCAGTGTACACAATTTGAAGACGGAGGAGCGTACGCGGGATCTCTGCCTGAAGTGTCATGCGGACAAACAGGGACCGTTCACCTACGAGCACCCACCGGTAGAGGAAGACTGCACGATCTGTCACGACCCGCACGGGACGGTGGCGGACAACCTGCTGAAGCAGAACGAACCGTTCCTCTGTCTCCAGTGTCACCATTTGCATTTCCACACAGCGTTCTACTCACCGCACAATGGAGCAAACCCGATCACCCCGAATCCCCATAGCTCCCAGATGGCGATGGGTACCCGATGCACCCAGTGCCACAGCCAGATCCACGGTTCAGATCTGCCGTCGCTATCTGTGCCGGGACAGGGGAAAGGGTTAACGCGGTAAATACGAAAGCGGAGGAGTATCGTGTCACACACGTATCAAGAAACCATTCAATCATCAGCGAGAAGGAGGAGAATCATGAGACGATCAACCCTGATCCTGCTGGTTGCCGCTGTATTTATCTGCGCCCTTTCCCTGGGATCGGCCTTCGCTGGGGACAACCAAGCGGAGAAGGCCTACCGGTTGAAAGTGGGCGCTGGATTTTACAGCACCAGCACACATGATAACAAGACCAACGTAGCCGAATATGACGACACGGGCGGCAGTCCCACAGGGCTGTTTAACTACGTGGGGTCGTTCGGCAAAAACTTTATTAACGCCAAGGGACGTTATACCACGCAGGATGATAACGCGGGAAAGATGGACCTGGATCTGAACCGGGTCTTCCGGTTCAGGATGGATTATAACAAGTTCATCCACCGAACGCGGCATGACCCCCTCCTCCAGGATGTCCTCCACGGACAAATGGTCGTAAACCCTATTTTTACGAGTAGCGGGGAACTGGAAGGGGCACAGAAGTGGCAATATACTGACCAGGAGCCTGGAAGGAACTACCAGATCTATCGGCAGTTGACCCGAATGCATGTCAAGGTCACGGTTCCGTCCTTTCCCGCCTTGACCTTTCATGGCGGCTGGCGGAACGAGGAACGGCATGGATGGAAACAGGGAACCCTCATGACGGGCAAGTGTACCCCCTGTCACATCGTGGGCTACGGAAACCACATTGACCAGGCTACCGATGACCTCTCCGTCGGAGCGACCGTCAACGTGGGGGTTGTCACCATCGATTACACCTACATCGATCGGCAGTTCAACAACCATGCCTCAACAACAATGATTCATTACGACGATGTCAGTGCCGGGGCGCACACACCAGTATTTGCAGGACGGGTCAACCTCGTTAACCAGGACGGCATCCGGAACCTGATTCCCGATTCCAGCAAGAAGACCCATCTGGTCAAACTGCACGCAGACCTACCGGCTAAGACCTCGGCCTATGGCTCCTTTGTCTATTCCACCCTGGAGGATAAGTACAACAACCTCAATGTGGATCAGCAGGCCTATAACCTGCGCCTGACGAAGGATTTTATGAAACATCGACTGACGGTTTCAGCCCGAGGGCGGTATCTCAACATCAGCAGCGATGATGCCCACATCACGATAACCGATCACTTTAATCCCAATGATCCGGCCTACAGCAACGCGACCAATTACAGCTTTACGCGGAAATCCGCGATCGACCGGAACGAGTTCACGGGCAACCTGGACGTGGCATACCGGCTGAACCGATGCACCATCATCCGGGCGGGATACGAGTACGATGACATAAACCGGGATAATTTTTATGTCACACGGTCCAGCAAGGATACGGAAACACACACTGTAAAACTGGCGGTCAACGGGCGGCCGAGTTTGAAGTGGAGGTATCGGATTGGGTACACCTACAAAAATATCAATCATCCATTCACGAACGTGGGGGGTTCCTGTCAGCGTGTTGAAAACCTGGGCGTTTCCACGACACCATATGATGCAGTATTCAACGATGAGAATCGTATGGAAGATCGGTCTAACCTGCCAAAGTGGTCTCACAACATCAAGATGACAGCCACCTACATGCCGAAAACGAATGCCTCCATCAACGGGATCTTCCAGTACCAGTATCAGAAAAACAGCCATTCGGACTGGAAGTCTCATACCTATATGGCGGGGATTAACCTTTGGCTCATGCCCATGCAGAAACTGAGTTTCTCGCTGGGGTACAATTATCAGTACGAAAAGTATGAAAGCTATTTCTGTACTGATCTATTTGCTGGGTGAGGGGGCCAGGGTATGGTGAGCCAGGTTGGCTCCATGAGCAGCAACGAAGATTACAAGATCAGAAATCATGTCCTGTATGCCTCTGCCGTGTTCACCCCGGCAAAACGCGTGAGCCTGAATCTCGATGCCTCGTACACCAAGTCGAAAGCGGATTTTAACGCGGTTCATTTTTCCGGTCCTCCGGCCGGATACACCACCTGGAACGATCCCTCTCCGGTCTGGAGTGTTGCTTACACAACGGACTACACTGGATTCGACGACTACTCCGATCTGGATCAGAGCCGGTTTGACTGTTCCCTTGGGTGTAACGTGCATCTCTACAAGGCCCTGGAACTTGCCGGGGTGATCACCTATCGGAAGTACACGGATGACGAACCGTATCTCTACGACGCGGATGGCAGACTTTGGGTCTTCAACGTAGGGTTAAACTACACGTTTTAATCACAAAACCCGATTGTCTAAGTGGCGGGGTCCGTGAAGCACGGGCCCCGTTTTTATAGCCTTCATAAAAGGTTTTAGGAATAAAATATGTCGGGATCATAGATTTCTTATTGACAATTCTATTATAACTGTATTATAACTGATAGTATAATTCTATCAGTTTAGTTGTCCTTAAGGTTTTGGAGGGATAATGGCACATCTTGAGATAAAAACCATTCTGAGCACCTTCTACCAGAGACCACAGATTGAAAAGGGCTATGCCAACCAGACCCTGTATGTGGAGCTTTCCCAACCCAAAGTCACTTTCAAGCCGGTTACGGAGAAAATGAAGGAGATCTTTGTGGGGGGAAAGGGGTTCGACCTGTGGCTTCTGTGGCAGGCGGTCACCGGGTCCACGAGATGGGATGACCCGGAAAACGAGATCTGTATCTCCGCTGGCCCGCTTGGGGGAACCCCCGGATACCCGGGTGCGGGCAAAAGTATTGTCACGACGATTTCGCCCACAACGGGAAGCGTGATGGATTCCAACGTAGGGGGATATTTTGGTCCCTACCTCAAATTCTGCGGATTTGACGCACTGGAGGTTCAGGGAAAATCAGCCAGCGGGGATGTGGTTCTCTTCATCGATGGCATCGGCCAGAAGATCGAGCTCCTCGAGATCAAGGGGCTTTCAGACTATTCTGAGGAGATAACGGAGTCTCTGACGGATCATTTTGGTCAGGGCAACCCGAAAAGTATTTCGGTGGTTTCCTCGGGGCCAGGAGCCAAAAATACGAGGATCGGGATACTGAATTTTTCCTGGTACGACCCGAAACGCAAGAAGGCGCGATACAAACAGGCAGCCCGGGGTGGTGTGGGAACTGTGTTTGCTAACAAGGGGCTGAAGGCCATCGTGGCGCGCTGGGATACTGTAACCATGGAGATGAACCGGCCAGCGGACCTTGCCCTCTTGAAAGAGGTTGCCCGAGAGCACTCGAGGGAGATCGTGGCCTTGGACCCCGATCAGAATGAAATGTCCATCGTGGGTACGGTGCATCTGGTTGACATCATGAACGAGTTTGACCTTCTACCGATCATGAACTATCAATACGGTAGCCATCCCGAGGCCCTGAATCTCGGGCATGAGGTCTTTAAAAGGCTGTTTGACCCGGGTTTCGATGGCTGCTGGGTGGGATGTACCGTTTCCTGCGCCCACTGTGTCAGGGAATTTATCCCCTTGACCGGTCCCTACAAGGGGAAAAGGGTCTTTGTGGATGGGCCGGAGTATGAGACCCTTGCAGGCTGTGGCTCGAACCTTGGTATCTTCGACCCGTACGCAGTTTTGGAGATGAATTTCTATTGCGACACATATGGATTGGATACCATTTCGGTTGGAACAGGAATCGCGTTTGTGATGGAATGTTTTGAAAGAGGTTTGATCGATGTCTCTCACACAGGCGGTCTGGACCTCTCCTTTGGTAATCGTGCAAGCGCCCTGGAGCTCATTCACCAGATGGCCGAGGGGCGTGGCCTCGGCAAGATCGTCGGGCAGGGGATCCGGAGGATGAAGGAAACCTTCGCTAGGGAGTTTGGAGCAGATCCGGCGGTCATGAGCGATATCGGAATGGAAGCCAAGGGGCTTGAATTCTCCGAATATGTGACGAAGGAATCCCTGGCGCAACAGGGAGGGTATGGCCTGGCCCTCAAGGGGCCGCAACACGATGAGGCATGGCTTATCTTCCTCGATATGGTAGAGAAACTGATGCCAACCTTTGAACAGAAGGCGGAAGCGTTGTACTGGTTTCCGATGTTTCGTACATGGTTCGGGCTGTGTGGGCTTTGCAAACTACCCTGGAACGATATCGTCCCGGAGGACAACAGTGAAACAGAGGAGCCAGCAAAGGTTCCGAAACATGTTAATTGGTACGCCCAGTTTTTCAGTGCTGTGACGGGGCGGAAGGTTAGTGGAGACGACCTGATCCGTATGAGCGAGAGGGTTTACAACTTCCAGAGGGTCTTCAATCTTCGGATGGGATTTGGGCGCAGGGAGCATGATGATATACCTTATCGGGCGATTGGGCCCGTCACGGTGGAAGAGTACGAGTCCCGGCAGGAACGTTACGATAACCAGTTGCGGGATGAGTATGACGTGGATATTTCAGGCATGTCCATGGAAGAGAAGCTAAGGCTTCTGCGCAAGTTTCGGGAAGAGAGGTATGAAAGGCTCAAGGATGCGGTCTACAGTCGCCGTGGCTGGACTCCGGAAGGGATCCCAACGCTGGAAACGGTTAAACGTCTGAAAATCGATTTCCCGGAAGTTCTGGAGGTCCTGAAAAACGCCTGACCCGCTATACCAAACAACTGTAAGAAAGGAGGCCGGCACGTGCCGGCCTCAACTTTTATGACACAACTTCGTAAGGATTTTTTCTTATTTCTTCTTGTAAGGAATCAGTTTTCCGTTGTGATAGATCATCCTTCGGTAATAGTCCGTAACCTGCATTCCATCCTTGTCAAAGCTTTTATCTCCGGTTACCCCTTTGTAGATGCGACTGACGGTATAAAGGGCTTTGGCGATCTTGTCCGTATTTGTGGCTGTCCCCGCCATATTGATGGCGAGAGCGGCAATCCAAGTTGCATCATAGGCATAGGCTCCAAAGGCTGTCTGCTTTGCACTCTTCCCGAACCTCTTTTGGTAAGCCTTCTTGTACGCCTCAAAGCGGGCTCCGGAATTTGCACCCATGACGAGGCCCTTAATGCCTTCCGCTGTCTTCGGGATGACCTCATTGCTCCACATAGTCATGTAATCTGCGTACCATCCCTTTGGAGGCTTCAATCCCATCTCATAGGCCTGCTTAAGGATCAACTTACTCTCCGTTCCATAAGCGGTGAAGAAAACTGCTTCGGGTTTTTTGGCAAAGAGTCTCTGAAGCTCCGCCCGGTAATCCAGTTTCTTTTCGTCGTAACGAACCCCGACCAGCCATTTTTTGCCAGCCTTTTCGATAGTCTTTTTCGTCCAGATTTCAATACCAATGCCAAAGGGATTGTTGACCACGATGGATCCATAGGTCTGGGCACCGCTTTCCATAGCAAACTCGGCCAGCTTGGTCCCCATAACCTCATCCAACCCCATGACATTAAAGAAATACGGGCCAATCTGCCTCAGTTTGGGTGATGTTGAGGCTTCAGAGATCTGAATAATCTTCTTGGAGTTTGTCCATTGTCCCGTGGGTAGACTGATCCCGCTTGAATATGCGCCGAGAATCACGTGGACTTTATTAATTTCCACCAGCTTGTGAACAGCGGCCATCCCGCCCTTGGCGCTGGATTCCGTGTCTTCCCAGAGAATCTTGAGGGGGCGTCCACAGATTCCACCTGCTGCGTTGATTTGCTCCATCGCCAGTTTCTCACCACGTTGCATGTCTGTCCCCTGGATGGCGTTGCTACCCGTTAAAGGGTCAATTGAGCCGATCACAATGGGGCTTGCTGCCATGGAAGAGCTTGGAATGGTTGCTGTCAGCAAAAGTCCCATGCAGATCGCCCCCACCAGTAAAAAGATCTTTTTCATTTTCTTCCTCCTTTCGCCCGGATGTTTGGGGGTCACCCTTTTTCACCAGACGTTTCTTCGTATCTCCGCCAGGCACCTCATGCCATAGCGGAGGGAACCAGGGCTGCGTGCCCGTTCCGGTTAACATCACATAGTTGTTCTACACCTCACCCCCTTTCATCTTATCCTCCCAGGTATGCCTCCTTGATTTTCTGGTTTGAAAGAATGTTTTCTGCCTTGTCCTCAAACTCATTCCTTCCCATAACCAGTACATATCCCCTGTTGGAGATATTCAGGGATTGATAGGCGTCCTGTTCAATAATCATGATCGGCCTTTCCAGACGGTGGTGAATATCCAAAATGGTCATAAAAACCTCTTCTGAGGCCTTTGGAGAAAGCCCCGCTGAAGGTTCATCCAACATGAGCAGTTCGGGCTCTGTCATTAGGGCCCGAGCCATTCCCAGCATCTGGCGCTGCCCTCCGCTGAGAGTTCCAGCCTTTTTCCCCATCTTCTCCTTTAGGATGGGGAAAAGCTGAAAGGCCTTGTCAATTTTTTCCCGCACCTCGGGCTTAGATCGCGTATACCCTCCCATCTCCAGGTTTTCTATTACTGTCAGGGAGGGGAAAACATTCCCAAGCTGGGGGACATAGCCAAATCCTTTCTCAACCTTTTCGTAAGGCTTTAGGTAGGTTACATCCTCCCCTTTCCAGGTGATCTTCCCACTATAAATGGATATATACCCCATAAGGGCCTTCATTAGGGTCGATTTGCCTGCACCATTGGGGCCTATGATTGTGATAACTTCCTTCTCTTCCAGATAGATGGATACGCCATGCAGAATCTCTGTTTTGCTGTATCCGGCCACGATATTGTCTGCCTTGAGGATTTTCATTTTATATATCCCACTTTTTTGAACT
>JALTIG010000157.1 GCA_027004185.1 bacterium
TTTTCCCCTTTGTCGTTTTGCTGGAGGTCTACTACCTCACTTTGAGGGAAAAGGGCGAAGATATTGCAGAAAAAAGGTATGCTTTTTTGAAGAGCCTTGAGGCGGAGCTTTTATGGGATATGAGTGAGCCTCTTTTACTTACCGCAGGGAGATTCAAAGGAATGTATAAGTTGTCCCTGGCCGATGCCATTATAGCAGCCTTTGTCAAGGATAAGGGTGCCATCCTTGTCCACAAGGATCCGGAGTATGAGGCCCTTGGCTGTGGGATAAAGCAGTTAAAACTGCCGTATAAGGAGTGATAAGCCAGGCAACGGATGAGGGGTTATTCCAGCTTGACGAGGGAAGACCAGGAATATGTGAGACATGAGGCTTGGCGATCATTAAAAAAGAGCTAATTTTTCGCGATTGAGGATGTCGCCCATAGATTCGGCATTACGAGGGTCTCCGCGCATGTGTTTTGCAGCCGTCAGGTTAAAAACGGCTCTTTCATTCGGTTGAAAAAAAATTTCTACGTCCTGGAGGATCGCTGGCCCTACCTGGAGCGTCAAGATCTCTTTGTCATTGCCAATTATCTCCAGGTCCCTTCCTATCTCTCCTGCACAACGGCCCTGGTTTATCATGGCTTAACCACCCAAGTGACTCGAGACTTGTATGAAAGCGTCTCTTTGAAGTGCTCGATCCGATACAACGCCAGAGGGGTGTCGTTTTCCTACTTCAAATTGAAAAAAGACTTATACTTTGGATTTACGAAAATCGGCCCCCTTTTTATGGTCCAGAAAGAAAAGGCCTTTCTCGATGCCTGCCATCTATGCGCATACGGTCACTATGCCCTCGACTGGAGTGCCCTCGACATTTATCGTCTGGATATAGACAACCTGAAAGCTCTGATGAAGCCCTTTCCTCCCCGCACCAAAGGGATGGTTAAAAAGCTATGCGGGATCTGATCAAACAGGAACAGTTTGAATTGGAAGTTCTCGATAGATTAAACAGCGGTCGGTTTCTCAGCCGGATGGTTTTTGGTGGCGGAACCATGCTTAGGCTATGCCATGGCCTGGATAGATACACCGTGGACCTTGATTTCTGGCTTCTGCCTGCTGATGATTATTCGCCATGGTTTGCTGACTTGAAGCGTTGTTTAGCCCGCTTTTATGACCTACGGGATGCGGCTGAGAAGTTTTGCATGCTGATCGTCGAATTGAAATCGCCGGATTATCCGTGCAGCCTGAAGGTGGAGATGCGTAGAAATGTAAATATTGCTGCCACAGAACAGGCCATTGCTTACAGACCTTTTACCTCGGTCCAGGTTTTTGTCCGGACGATTCCCCTTCAGGATATGATGAGGTCAAAAATCGATGCCCTTTTACAAAGAAAGGAGATTCGCGATGCCTATGACCTGGAATTTCTGGTTAAAAAGGGTCTGAAGGCCGGTATATCCCCCAGGAAGGCGAACCAGCTTCTGACCGTCATCGATGCCTTCACCCATCATGACTACAATGTAAAATTGAGTTCGCTGTTAGAGGCGGACAAAAGGTCCTATTACAGGACAAATAATTTCAGGATCCTAAAGGCCCACCTTAAGCTTTTTCTTTCCCCCGGGGTCTACCATTGAATTTGATGATTTTCCCATGTTAACCCTGAACTATGGCCAGGCTCCTGAGAGTCCGCTGGATACCAGGCACATTATCAAATTCTTCCACTTCGTAGGTGGAAAAAAGCGAGGCAATAGGCGATGGGCAATGGCGTTAGGTGGTGGAGGCGCCAGACAGACCAGATGAATCAAACAAACCAAATACCGGAGAAAACATGAAACAGCTCATTCAATCCTACAAAACCGGTGAGATTCGGCTGGTGGAGTTACCCAGGCCCGGGGTTAAGAGGGGTTTTATCCTTGTGAGGACCAGGGCTTCCCTGGTGAGTGTTGGGACCGAGAGGCACATGGTGGAGATGGCCAAAAAGAGCCTCATTGGGAAGGCCCTGGCCAGACCTGACCTGGTGAAGCAGGTGTTGGACAAGGTAAAGACCGAGGGATTCGTGGAGGCCTACCGCCAGGCCATGGGACGATTGGACGCCCCGGTTCCCCTGGGGTATTCGGCGGCTGGAGTGGTGGAAGAGGTGGGACCTGGAGTCCATGGCTTCTCTGTAGGAGATCCCGTAGCCGTCACCGGTTCCGGATATGCGGGTCATGCCGAGCATAACCTGGTACCTGAGCTTTTGGCGGTGAAGATTCCGAAAGCACAGGAAATGTGTGAGTGGGAGAATGGTGAAATGGGGATAAAGCAGGACGATGAGAAAGGTGATGCCGATTTTCCTACCTCACTATTTAACCATTCTTCTACTTCCCTGTCTTTCGAAGAAGCGGCTTTTGGGGCTCTGGGTGGGATTGCCTTGGAGGCTGTGCGTATGGCTCGGGTTCAGCTGGGGGATCGGGTGGCAGTCGTTGGCCTGGGTCTTATTGGCCAGATTGCCATCCAGCTTTTGGCCAGTGCGGGATGCCATGTTATTGGAATGGATATCAGTAGAGAAAAGGTTCGGATGGCACTCGAGCACGGTATGGAATTGGGAGCTGCCTCCATGGATGAGCTTGTGTTGGCCGTGAGGGAGAAGACCATAAACCAGGGTGTGGACAGTGTCATTATTCTGGCGGCCTCCAAGAGTAACGAGCCTCTGGAGGTGGCTGCTGAGGTTGCCAGGGAAAGGGGCGTCATTGTGGCTACAGGTCTTGTGCCCCTGGATATTCCCAGAAGGCCCTTTTACGAGAAGGAACTGGAGCTGGTGGTTTCCCGGGCCTGGGGCCCGGGAATGTACGATGAGAGCTACGCCCAGGGGGGACGGGATTATCCCCTGGCTTATGCCCGGTGGACGGCCCAGAGGAATGTGGCTGAGTTTTTAGACCAGCTTGCAAAAGGTAGGATTTCCGTAAAGCACCTTATCTCCTACAGGTTCCCTTTTGAAAATGCTCTTTCGGCCTATGAGATGATCCTGAAGGGTGAGGAGCCCTTTCTGGGGGTGATATTAGAGTATCCAGAGGAGGGGATAGAAGGGGAGAAGAGAAGAAGCTCAATGGATAGGAAAATTATAGTATTGAAGGGCAGCTCTGAAAAGAAAGCTGTCCCGGGGACCATTGGGGTGGGAT
>JALTIG010000158.1 GCA_027004185.1 bacterium
AACGGTACTCTAACCGGGTTCAGAGATGTTAAATCATATTTGGAGCGCTCCATCGACTTTACGGAAAGGCTAAAACGCCAGATACGGGACTGGTTCAATGCGGGCAGAGATTTAGAGAAACTCGCCCAACAATTCGCTCATGGTGCCAAGAAGGGATTCCTCGCCTTTTTCCCCTTTGAGCATAACCTGATGCTGAGCCGCCTGATCATTCGTCGAACTCTGGAATACTATGGCCTACCAACAAATAGGATCTGATGATTCACATCCCCTTATCTTCTCTTTCAAAAGGGTCAAGGGAGGATGAAAGGCTCCTGCCCTTGACGATTAAGGGTTTCATTGGTATATTGTTTTATATATTAGGAAAGAAAAAAACTTGTATTTCAAAGAGGAAGAGAAAGTAGCTCGATCATTGACATCATGACAGCATCAGTCGATTATTACAAGATACTGGGCGTCTCGGAAAAAGCCGACGCAGAAACTATCAAACACGCCTATCGGAAGCTGGCCCTCAAATATCACCCGGACCGCAACCCAGGTGATCCCCATGCGGAGGAACGTTTTAAGGAAATCAGCGAGGCTTACGGGGTTCTTATCGATCCTACCAAACGTTCACAGTATGACCAGCTTAGAAATACGCGGTCTTTCCACGGATACCAGGATCCCAGGTATTCACAGGGATTCGGATATCGAACTGAAGATATTTATCGGGACATTTTCAGCGATCCTAGGTTCAATGATGTCTTTTCAGAGCTGGCACGAGAATTCAAAATGCGGGGATTCCGCTTTGACGAAAGATTTGTCAGACAGGTCTTTTTCGGAGGAAGAGGATTTGCACTAGGGGGGATCATCTTTGGAATGCCCTTTGGCTATTCGCCTCACCGTGGGAAGGCCTGGCCGTCATCTGGACAATTCAAGGCAAAAACCGGGGCTGTTTCAAAAACTCACCCTTCCCCCTTCTCGCTAAAAAACTTTGCAGAAAAGGCACTTAACTTCATCAGCCGTAAGGTCACCCCGTCGCTGTCCACGGATCAGAGACATTCTCCTGATATTCACCTAACACTTCCTGTATCACCCGAGGTCATCAGGTATGGCAAAAAGGTCGATATCAAATTCAAAAGGAATAACAGGATAGAACATCTCAGGGTAACCATCCCCGCTGGTATAGCCCCAGGGAAAAAGCTCCGACTGACTGGTAAAGGGAATATGGGATCCAATGGAAGGGGTGACCTCTACCTTACCATTCAAATCAACCCTTGAGCTTTGCTCCTTCGTAATAAGTTTGATTAATGTATACAGAGGCGTAGATAAAATTTATAAACAGGGATAATGCTTCAGGGGCTTTTCTTCAAAGAGGTGCGACCCCTTTCATACCTCAAAAGTCTCTTATTGAAGAAACACGACCTGGTTCTGGTGACTACACCTTGGCATTGTAGAGAACCTCTCCAGTTTTTACATCGTAAACCCCTGAGATGGTAATCCTAAGGCGAAGAATAGAGGTAAAGGAAAGGAAAACGAAGGTCCAGAGTGGATCCTCTAACGGAGAACCTCCTTCTTTAAGGATGTGACGCAGATCCTGCAACGCCTTCGCAACCTCAGACATAGAACGATCACTCATCATCCCCCCAATCGGCAAAGGCCATTGGAAAACCGTTTTCGCCCCCCATCGGACAACGACACCCCCACCCATTCTTACGACCTCATTTGCAGCAAACGCCATTTCCCCGTCATCGTCACCCATAACCAAGATATTATGTGTCTCATGGGCCACAGAAGAGGCAACCTGGATGCTCTGATACAACCCGAATCCCCGAACATATCCAATCCCCATTCCAGCACCGGGGCCATCCCGATGGACCAAGGCAATCTTCAGGATGTCACTCTCGGGATCGGGAGCTCCGGTCGCGACCTGATAAGGGTTCCACTCATATATCCCCGTCACGGTCTTATCTACCACCGTTATCACAGGGATCCCACTGGGGAACCCTTCCGGGTACCTCGACTTGAAATCTTCCGGCCCGAGCCGGGAAAGGGTAAAGGGACGCCTATTGATCTGCGCGAGCAGGTCTTTTCCCACACCGGTTCCTTTCTTCAAAAAGACCCCCTCCCTGCTGACGAGACGGCCACCTATCCAGACCTGCTCAGGGGTCGGGTTCCTTAGATCATCCAGGACATTAAAATCTGCAAGTCGACCCGGGGCAATCCCCCCCAAATGAGGTTCTAAACCGAAATAGATCGCGGGATTCAGAGTAACCATCCTGATAACGGCTATGGGATCCCCTCCGTGATCAAGTGCTTCTTTCAACACGGCATCCAGGTATCCATCTTTCCATATCTCATCGGCAAACAAACCGTCGGGAGTCAGCATAATACGGGGATGATAGGACCTTAAAAAGAGCGAAAGGGCATCAAACTCCCTTCGAATCGAACCCTGGCGAAGCATGACATAAAGCCCAAGCCTCAATCTTTCCTCCACATCCCGTGGAGATAAGGATTCATGACATGAGGTAATCCCCACCGTTACAAGGGCAGCCAGTTTTTCATCCCGAGCTCCCACCGTGTGACCCTCAAGCCTGCCTGTCGCCCTTCTGACAGTATAAAGCTTCTGGAGAAGGGTCTCATCCTGCCACATTACCTTCACCCAAGGGGTCAACTCACTACCACTCCTTATCACTTCCCCAAACTTAAGGAGCCTTCGAACTTTCGAAATATCATAGAGGTCCTCTCCCTCAACGGGATACGGGGGTGATGCCAAGGGAACACCACTTAAAAACCTGAGCGGGAAATCTTTCGCATTCTTCAGTAGCACCACAAACCCTTCCATGCCCAAACCGTTTGCCATATCATGCGAGTCAGAAAAAACCGCAGTTGTCCCCCGTGCCGCAACTGCTCTCGCGAACTCCCAAGGTGAGTAAAAGAGGTCAGTGTGTGCATGGGGATCAAAATATCCAGGAACCACTATCTTTCCGGTCAAATCAATATGTTTCTCGGCCTTCATGGAATTCAGGCCGGTATAATGGACATAGGCGATCCTGTCTCCCGACAGGGCGAAATCCGCTTTCAACAATTCACCCGTATAAACATTGAGAACCCTTGCTCCGGTAAAAAGCGTGTCTGCAGGAAGATT
>JALTIG010000159.1 GCA_027004185.1 bacterium
TTACCCTTCCCTACGGCAATGACCTTGCCCTGCATCGGTTTTTCCTTTGCCGTGTCCGGAATGATAATGCCACCCTTGGTTTTTTCCTCTTCTTCCATTCTTTGAACGATAACTCGATCCTGAAGTGGTCTAATGTTCATTTTCTCAACTCCTTTCTCCATTTTTTGTTTTAATTTTCTTAGTTTGGCTATTCACTCCTGTTTTAAAAATCTCTCACCTCCTCCTTTTGGCAATTTAGCACTCCTCTACCTTAGGTGCTGATAATATATGCATCTTTTTATTGGTGTCAAGATATCCCTGGAAAATTTTTTGCGTTAACACTCCTTGTGTTTGGAGATAAACTCGGAAAGAAAGCCTAAAAGTTCAACAAGAGCTAAGAATAATCCTGTAATCGTACAGATGTCCTCAAAAACTAACCGAGGGGTGTGAATGCCACCCCCTCGATATTTGGAGAAAGAATCGTTCGCCTCTGAACAGGACCATGATCAGATTTTGAAACTTTCCTGGATCCCCCCATATTGTTTTCTCAGCTTAGGCTTTTCGATCTTCCCCGTCGGATTTCGGGGCACTTCCCCAAAAAAGACCTTTCTTGGCCGTTTGTATCTCGGCAGTTTTTCACAGAAGTCAAACACCTCCTGCTCTGTTAGCCTCTTTCCCGGTTTCACTTGAATAATAGCAGCCACAATCTCACCAAGACGCTCATCCGGAAGACCAATCACCGCCGCATCACTAATCGACGGGTGCTCATGGAGGAAGTCCTCTATTTCCACTGGAAAGATGTTTTCTCCACCCGTGATGATAACATCCTTTTTTCTATCTACCAACCAGATAAAACCATCCTCATCCATCTTCGCAATATCACCCGTCAGTAACCACCCATCGATCAGAGTTCGCGCTGTTGCCTCAGGATTCTTGTAATATTCCTTCATAACACCAGGACCCTTCACCATCAATTCTCCCGGCTCACCGGTTTTTACCGGCTTCAGCTCCATATCCACGATCCTCGTTTCCCAATCAAACCCCGGAATACCGATGGC
This sequence comes from bacterium, assembly GCA_027004185.1. GTDB lineage: Bacteria > Desulfobacterota > S145-22 > S145-22 > S145-22 > S145-22. Next base: position 1,038 of record JALTIG010000159.1, read on the forward strand.
ACCAACCTTATGTTCGTTACCCATCCCCAGGTGGACACACCCAGGTCCAGTACTCTCGCTAAGACCGTAATCCGTATCGTAATCCTGGTTAGGAAAAACGCTCTTCCACTGTTTAATCAGGGCAGGAGGAACCGGTTGCGCCCCGATGTGCATCAGGCGCCACTGATCCAGAGTATAGTTTTCTACTTCAACGTCCCCATTCTCGATCGCAGTGAGAATATCCTGTGCCCACGGAACCAGAAGCCACACAATGGTCGCTTTCTCTTCAGATACCGCCTCCAAAATCCATTCAGGCTTAATGCCCTTTAGGATGACTGCGGGGGCACCCACAATAAAATTTCCGAACCAATGCATCTTGGCCCCCGTGTGATACAATGGGGGTATCAGAAGAAAGTTATCCTCATGTGTTTGGAGATGATGCCTATTTTCCGTAATGCACGCGGACTCCAGATTCTTATGGGTTAGGAGAATAGGCTTTGGCTGACCGGTGGTTCCAGAAGTAAAATAAAGCCCTGCCTCATCCTCATAACGGAGCTCAACCTTAACCGGTTTGGCATCAATGCTTGACAAGATATCCTTAAAGTTTTCTGCCCCCTCGGGGGTAGGCTCGCCCACAAAGAAGAAATTCTCGATGGTCTCCAAATCACCCCGAATGGCATCAATCCGCTCCACAAATTCCTCGCCGTAAATCATGGCCTTGGCCTCGGCTATCCTTGCACAATAAAGAATGTCGTCCGCAGAAAAACGAAAATTCAGCGGCACAGCCCAAGCCCCCACCCTCAGGATTCCGAAATAAGCGGGTAGCCATTCGAGGCAGTTCATCATCAGGTGAATCACCTTATCTCCCTTTTTTACTCCTTTACTTATCAAGGCATTAGCAAACTTTGTCGCCTGCTCATCAAACTCCTTCCAGGTCATTTCCCTCCGAATCCCCTTCTCGGGTATCCTTTCAACCAATGCCACCTCTTCCCCATACATCCTGGCATTACGCGCTAATATCTCTGTGACTAACATACGATTCCTCCTTTTCTATTTTCATTTGGCAGTCCCTTAAAAGATCCTGTTCCTGCTTAATTCTTCACATCTCCATTTTCCTTCTTACTCGTCAGGTCACTTGGTTCAGCACCAAAATCCATCCGAACAAAAAGAATCCCGCCTCCTTCCCTTAAAAACTGTGCATTAGGATAGAACTTCTTAAAGATATGGATCATGGGTCGGTTCTCTTCCATGACCGTAGCGGTAAACCCCTTGTATTGATTTTCCTTCGCGATCCTTTCTAGGTGTCTTACTAAAAAGCTTGTAATACCCTTCCCCTGAAAGTCCTCCCTCACAATGAAGGCCAACATGGCATGCCCCGGTGTCTCAGGGTCATTGGCATACCGTCCTACCGCGATAATTTCCTCTACACCTTCCTCGTTCTGCACAATCCCAACGAGAGCCATGTCCTTTCCATAGGTGATGTTTGTCCATCGTTGCGCTTTTTCATGAGGCCATTCCCGAACATTCTGAAAAAACCGGTAATAGATGGATTTCTCTTCCAGTTTGTAAAAGAAATTTCTACTCATGAATTCATCGCTTGGGCGGATGGCCCTAAAATGCACCTTCGTACCATCCAATAAAACAAGGTCCGTGGAATACCTTTCCAGTGCTAACCAGTCCTCCGTAGAAGGTGTAATTTGATCCTTGAAGATATAGTGATGTCTCTTTGCCTTTTCCATAAGTGATTTTCTAAATCGAGGGTGCGCCACTTGGACCAATTCCATCACACGCTGATAGATATCCTTGCCATATAGCTGTGCTATCCCGTATTCCGTGACAACATACTTTGTATCCGCCCGGGTGTTGGTTACCCCTGCCCCCTCACTCAAATGACTCACAATCCTGGAAACAGTGCCATTCTTTGCGGTAGAAGGCAGGGCAATAATCGATATCCCCCCCTTTGATCGATTGGCACCACGGATAAAATCTACCTGGTCTCCCATTCCGCTATAAAACGTATATCCGAGAGAATCAGTGCAAACCTGCCCCGTCACATCGATCTCCAAGGCGGTGCTGATTGAGACAAGATTGTCATTCTGAGCAATGATATTAGGATGATTTACGTACTCGGAGGGGCGAAATTCCACCATGGGGTTATTATTGATAAAACGATACAACCTTTCCGTCCCCATGGCTAAGGAAGTTATAACTTTCCCTTGATGGATATTCTTCCTTTTGTTCGTTATGACCCCCTGTTCTATCAAATCAAGAAACCCATCAGAGATCATCTGGGTGTGAACACCAAGATCTTTCTTCTTTTTCAGGAAGGAGAGAACCGCATTAGGGATTTTTCCAAACCCGATTTGCAACGTTGCCCCATCCTCAATCAGCCTGGAAACAAAATACCCGATTCTCCTCGCCGTTTCATCCAAGGGTGGGGGGACAGTTTCGTAGAGAGGCTCTTCATGAGGCACAAGAATATCAATGTCATCCACATGGACGAAACTATCTCCCCAGGTTTTCGGAAGCTGTGGGTTAACCTGGGCAATGACAAGTTCTGCATTGCGAACTGCGGATTTCGTAATATCCACGGACACCCCCAGGCTACAGAATCCATGTTCATCAGGCGGAGTAACTTGGATCAGGGCGACTTCAAGCCCGATACGTTTTGTGTCAAAAAGGCTTGGTATCTCCGAGAGGTAGGCAGGAACATAATTGATTTTCCCCTCTTCTGCTGCTTTCCTCAGGCTAAGGCTGACGAAAAAGGCCTTTAACGTAAATCGATCCAAGAACCCTTCTTCATTTAAATACCTCGCGATGGTAAACGGCAATATCTGAAAGAGCTCCATATCCCTTGCATCTGGATAATTTACAAGGTGCCGGATCAGGTACTGAGGCTCACCACAACCGGTTCCAATGAAGATACGGCTGCCTCGCCGGATTTCCTTTACAGCTCGCTCAGCCTTTTTTACCTTCTTGGGGTAACGATCCTTCAAGAGGGCAGAGAGAACCCTGTTAGGCTCTCGATCCGTTATCAGTGAAAAAAACTGATTTTCTACCACCGCTATCCCTTTCTTTTCATAAGTCCCCCCCAAAAGCCTTTCACACTGTAAAAAACCCTCTTATGAAAGTCAAGGAAACTCCCTCATTACAACCGATTTTTCAGGTGCTTAAAAACGCTACTCTATGCTGCCTTTAATAATACCTGGTCTCAAGTTCCTGAGCCATTGCTACGCGCTCTATAAATTCCTTCATACTACCCTTCCCTTTCCAATTCCGGATAGTCGGTACGATCAAGAATTTCTATCCGTGACCTGTCCACATCCCTTAAGATTATCGTCCTTGATACAGGGTAGGCATGAAGAATCGTGTCGTCAAGACGCCCAGTTACCTCTCGGACCTCTGGCGCCTTCAGAGGGCGGACCAGCCATTCATGCTCCACTTCCGGGAGGAGTATCAGTGGCATTCGCTTTTTTGTGTTGTGAATCCGGGAAAGCATTGTATTGGCCGGCACCGTAATGATGGAAAAGGTCCGCTCCTCCTTGCCGCTTCTGGGATTTTTCCAGACCTCCCAGATCCCAGCAAGTGCAAAAGGTCCAGTATCTCTTTTGTGGATGAAATAAGGATATTTCTTTCCCCCAACTGCACGAAACTCAAAGAACCCATCCACAAGGACCAAACAACGCCTCCTCCGGATGGCTTGGCGGAACGCGGAACGCTGCAAGAGGGTTTCATAACGTGCGTTAAGGGTCTTTAAACGAATGGCCTCCGCTTTTTGTTCGTCGGTAACCCAGTTTGGGATCAATCCCCAGCGAAATCCCTGTATGATATTTGGTCTTTCATTGGCAATAATCGGCCATGTTGGATATGTGAATGCTGACACATAAAAACCCTTCGTCAGGGAAAAGGAAGGGGCTGGAGAGGCACCAAACCGTTTAATGAGCACTTGGATATTGGAAAAGAGTGACAAACTATAACACATTATTATATATATTTTGCTAAAATCTCATGACTTCGTCAAGAGAACCCTCCCATTTTCACGCCGAGGAATAGCTCAATTTCAAAGCGATGGTGTTTCATCCACCCTTCTTTCATTGACTTGAAGAGCGATGTGTCCTAAGATTGAGAAAACTTTAATAAAAAGGAGGGTTTTACGATTCAGGCCACTATTCCCACACCTGTTAATATTGAAGATGAAATGAAACGTTCCTACATGGATTACGCCATGAGTGTTATTATGGGACGTGCCCTTCCTGACGCACGTGATGGACTGAAACCTGTTCACAGGCGAATCATCTTTGCCATGTACAAGATGGGCAACTTCTGGAATAAGGAATTCAAGAAATCCGCCCGGGTCGTGGGGGATGTGATTGGCAAGTATCACCCTCATGGAGATGCCGCCGTTTACGACGCCATAGTCCGGATGGCCCAGGACTTCTCTCTTCGCTATCCCCTCATCAACGGGCAGGGGAATTTCGGTTCTATAGATGGGGACCCCCCTGCAGCCATGCGTTATACCGAGGTGCGGCTCACCCGTCTGGCACACACCTTACTCGAAGACATTGAAAAGAACACGGTGGACTTCACCCCTAACTATGATTCTACCCTTACCGAACCAATGCTGCTCCCCACACGCATCCCCAACCTACTTGCAAATGGTGCCTCTGGAATTGCAGTAGGCATGTCCACAAACATCCCTCCCCACAACCTAGGTGAGTTAATAAGCGCCATCAAGGCCGTTATTCAAAATCCTGACCTCTCCTTTGAGGAACTTGCCCGATACATCCCTGGACCCGACTTCCCCACGGCCGGTTTTATCCTCGGCCGGGAAGGGATCCTCTCCGCATATAAAACCGGCCGTGGAATCATTCAGATGCGCGCCCGCACCCACATAGAAAAGGTAAAGACCTCGGATCGCAGCCGCATTATTGTTACGGAACTCGCATACCAGACAAATAAAAGCAAGATCATTGAGCGGATCGCGGAACTCGTACAGAAGAGAGTGATCGAAGGGATATCGGATATACGGGACGAGACAGACAGGGAAGGAATCCGGATCGTCATAGAGCTGAAGCGGGGTGAAAACCCTGAGGTAATCTTGAACCAACTGTTCAAACACACCCAGCTTCAAACTTCTTTCGGCATTATACTCCTTGCTGTCCTAAACAATCAGCCAAAGATATTCACCCTCAAACAGCTTATAGATCTGTTCATCCACTTCAGGCTGGAGGTTATCGTACGAAGAAGCCGTTTTGAACTTCAAAAGGCGCAGGCAAGGGCCCATATCCTGGAAGGTTTTAAGATTATCCTAGACCACTTGGATGAAGCCATTACACTTATTCGCGCTTCTCATCTGCCATCCGAGGCCAAAACAGGCCTAATGGAGCGGTTTAAACTCTCAGATACACAGGCACAAGCTATCCTTGATATGAAGTTACAGCGGCTCACCGGCCTTGAACGAGAGAAGATCATGGAGGAATACAAGGGAGTTATACAGACCATTGCGCGTCTCGAAGAGATCCTCAGTAACGAGAGTATGAGAAAGAAAATCATCATTGAAGAGCTAGAGCAGATTGAGTACCTTTTCCAGGATCCGAGACGCACAGAGATTATCGACGCACCAGGTGGTATAAGCCTCGAGGACACCATTGCGGAAGAAGAGATGCTTGTAACAATCTCCTATCGCGGTTATATCAAGCGCGTTTCCCCACGTCTTTACCGCAGTCAGAACCGCGGAGGAAAAGGCCGTATCGGGATGAACATCAAAGACGAGGATTTTGTCTCCCAGATTTTTACAGCGTCCACACATGACTACATTCTCTTCTTCACCAACCAGGGTCGTGTTTATGCGATTAAAGTACATGAGCTTCCCTATGTAGGGCCAACCTCACGAGGGCGATCCATCGTCAATCTTATCGATTTAAAAAAGGGCGAAAAGATCACTACCGCCTTTTCCTTACGCGGTTTTAAGTCCTTCCCGTTTGTCCTGTTCATCACGCGTATGGGAACCATCAAAAAAACCAGCCTCTCTTCTTACCGCAACATTAACAGGGGTGGAATCCTTGCCCTGAAAATAAATGAGGGTGATAGCCTTGTAAAGGTTTTGGGCATTCGTGAGGATCAAGATGTTGTAATATGCAGCCATGCTGGCAAGGCGATACGTTTCTCCACCTGTTATATCCGTCCCATGGGACGAATTGCTACTGGCGTCCGTGCCATCCGACTGAGTCAGGATGACTTTGTAATTGGGATGGACATCGCCCAAAAAGGAGCGACCCTTTTAACAGTGACAGAAAAAGGGTACGGAAAACGAAGTGCGTTTTCTGAATACCGGAACCAGTCCAGAGGGGGCATAGGTGTGATTAACATAAAGACAACCCCCAAGGTTGGCTACCCAGCTGGGGTTCTTAAAGTAGAAGATAAAGATGAAATCATCCTTATTACAAGCTCTGGAAAGCTTATTCGGATTCAAGTAAAGGACGTTCCCGTAATCGGGCGTAATACCCAGGGGGTGAAACTGATCAATATCGATGAAGGCGAGCATGTCGCCGCCATTACAAAGCTTGTGGAGAGATAGAATGGAGCCGCTCGACCAAATCGCCGTAATTGGTGGAGGGAGCTGGGGAACCGCGATAGCTCTTCATCTCGCGCGAAAGGGATTCCCAATCAAAATATGGGTTTACGAAAAAAACGTGGCCGATGATATCAACACCACTCACGAGAACACCGTGTTTCTACCAGGTATTCCTCTACCTGAAAACATCGCGGCTTCGACAGACATGTCGGAAATTATCCAAGGAATCTCCAACTTTGTAATGGTTGTTCCCTCAAATTTCTATCGGAGGGTTGCAGAATCCCTTTCCCTGCAGCTTCCCAAACATGGCATCAAAATTGTCAGTGCCGCTAAGGGGATAGAAGAGAATACCTTAAAACTAATGACCCAGATCCTTGAAGATGTCTTATCCCCTTCTCTCCACGAGAATATTGCATCCCTTTCCGGCCCGAGCTTCGCCCGTGAAGTAGCCAATATGAAATTTACGGCTGTCACCATAGCAGCGAAAAACATGGAAACAGCCCGACATTTTCAGAGGATCTTTAACACTCCCTATTTTCGCGTTTATACCCATCACGATCCAATCGGTGTCCAACTGGGAGGTGCCATCAAAAATGTCATTGCCATTGCAGTTGGTATTGCCGACGGAATGGGAATGGGAACGAATGCTCGGGCTGCACTTATAACTCGGGGACTTGCCGAAATATCAAGGATAGGCCGTAAAATGGGGGCACATACCTCTACCTTCCTTGGGCTGTCTGGGATGGGAGATCTTGTCCTGACATGTACAGGAGACCTTAGTAGGAACCGAAGTGTTGGGCTGAAGCTCGGAAAGGGTTTTAAATTGGATGAGATCATTCACGACATGAAGATGGTCGCAGAAGGGATACAGAACACAAAGAGTGCTTACCAGCTCACATGCAAACTGAATGTCAGGGCACCTATTATATCAGGTATGTACCAGGTTCTCTATGAAAATATCCCTCTGGAAGAGGCTGTGGAAAGGATCTTGTCATCGGAACCGAGAGATGAATTCGATTCACCCGACGTTCCTTAATAGGATAGGAAGACTTGAAATTTTCTTTTTATCGTTTATAATATGGATGTCTCGAATAAATCCATAAGCTATAGGGTCGAAAAAGATTAAAGGAAATGTTATCCACAAGTGTTGATAAGTATGTTAATTTCTTTAAGGATATTTTACGAATCCTTTAGATGCAGAAACGTTAAATAAGAACATGGAAGATCCTTGGCATCCTATACAAAACCTAAAAAAAAAACGATATCCAAGATAACATGACTGTTCTTTTCCACTGTTATACCCATGAATGATCAATTAAGTCCCATTAAACAGATTATTAAAGAACATATTGGAGATGAAGGGGCATTTCAAACGTGGATCAATCCCCTGAAATTTTCTAACCTTTCAGGTAACACCCTTGAGATCGTTGTCCCTAACAAGTTTTTCGGCGAATGGATCAACGATCATTACAAAGAGACGATCAAGGTATGCGCATCAAAATTTCTCCGTATAGGTGACCTTAAAATTCAGTTCACTGTTGGTGTTACGCCCGAGATACACGAAGAGACTTTCAATTTACCACACCTTTCACCCAAAAACAGTAACAACTCACCACTATTTAATCCTGCCTACACCTTCGATACCTTCGTAGTCGGAGACA
>JALTIG010000160.1 GCA_027004185.1 bacterium
GTGGGAGTTTCAGGTTGGTCGTTAGCCTTTTTGCGGATTCTTTCCCCTGCCTTTGCCATGGAAGAGAGGCAAAAGGCGGTTCTTTCTGAAGAGCCGAAGACAGGGATTCCACCATCACGAAGGGTTTTTATTGCCTCAAACGGTTCATGGGCAAAGCTAGTGTGGATGACGATCGGTTTCTGATACCTTTTTACTAATTCAGTTAAATCCTTCGCAGTCTGGATTTCAAGGGACTCCACATGGGGAGCGATGATCTCCCTGAATCCCCCGAAGAACCCAGTGAGATAGAGGGAATCAACCTCGTTCGTTTCCATGCAGGCCCTACAGCATTCCGTGATGACTTGTGGGTTTTCCTCCGCTGTTCCACCATAATCGATGGGGTTTTGAGCCGGCATCCCTTTTAAAAGAAAGGGACGGATTCTATCCTGCGTTTCCTTGGACAAGAGCGGTACTTCAAGCCCATGGGCCTCAGCGTTATCGGCAGCCACGGAGTTGTCTCCCCCACCCTCAGACATGATGGCTGCCCGCCTCCCCTTTGGTAAAGGGAGCTTTGAAAAACATTCAGCCAGGTCGAACATCTCATCCACGTTGAAAACCCGGATGATCCCAGCCTGGGTAAAAGCGGCTTGGACAATCTGGTCATCCCCAGCAAGGGAACCTGTGTGGGATGCGGCCGCGCGTGCGCCAGCCCCCGAACGCCCAACCTTGAGGGCGATAATGGGTTTTTTCCGTGTAACCTGACGGGCAACTTTAATCAATTGGTCCCCGTTTCTGATGCCTTCCATGTACATACAGATAACCTTGGTATCCGGGTCTTCCCCGAGATAGTCGATATATTCGTGAAACTTAATACCAATGGCGTTCCCCGCGCTGATAATCTTACTGAATCCAATACTCTGTACCTTGGCATAGTGTGTCAAGGAATCTATAATATTTCCACTTTGAGCAATAATGGCTACGGGCCCCGGATCTATCGGTGGAACCCCTAAAAGATTCATACTGGATGATCGGCTAAACATCCCACTACAGTTAGGGCCGATGACCTTTAGGTTCCCCTTTTGAGAATTCTCAAGAATCCGTGCCTCGATCTCTTTCCCCTCACTGCCCGTCTCCCCCAGCCCAGCTGTGATGATGACTGCACCTTTGGCCTGTTTCTCAACACACTGTACAATTACCTCGGGGATCAACGGTGCAGGGATGACGATCATCACAAGATCAATGGATTCCGGGATGGCCTTTAGGGACGGATACGTCTTCCGACCAAAAAGGGTCTCTCTTTTGGGGTTGACGAGAAAGACCTTGCCAGGATATCCTCCTTCAAGGAGGCTGCGTGTACGCCGTTCCGAGGCCTTGCCCGGTGTTTCCGAGGCGCCAACGATAGCGATGGAGGATGGGTTAAATATCCTTTCCATATCCAGATGCATCTTACTTCTCCAAATGTAATTATTCCTGCATATAATACATAAATTGCAACATATCTTTCATACTATCTACTGTTTTCTTGTTTGTCAAGCTTCTCTTTTAGAAAGAGAGGCTTGAATCCGTCTTTCACGATTTGTAAGGTATTTTATAGGATTCTAATGGTAGCTTGAAGGATCTATGTATATTAACGTGGAGAAAGGAATGGGGGGTATGAATTTTACCCCCCCTAATATCCCCTTTTTTGTTCGAACGATTAAGTAGCGGTTGCTTCTCCAGCGGCCTCTGGACCTTCCTCCTTATGTCGGCTTAGAACAACGATACTCTCGATCACCATCCAGATCTCCAGAAGGAACACAATTAACCCAATAATGAACAGAAACCAATCTCCCTTAGCATAGAATTTCTCAAGGTTCAGAACCATTGCCCAACCGGTCATAATCAACATGAAGATTAGTGGGATTCCTGAGTAGACGAGGGATTTCCCCTTTTTGGCTAAGTATACCGTAATTACCAAGAGCGCAAGGGCAGCAAGGAGCTGGTTGACGGTTCCAAACAGGGGCCATAGCCTTAACGCACCTTTTCCATTCCCTGAGTAGAAGGCAAGAATGACAGCGGAGATCACGGCGATGAAGGTAGCTATGTAACGGCCGGAAAGGAAATCGAGGTTCCAGTCAGTGGTTAGCTCGGAAACGATGTAACGTTGGACACGGGTCGCTGTATCGAGTGTGGTACCAGCAAAAGAAACCATGAATACTCCCATGATGGTAATGGCTATGGCCTTGGGAATACCATAGGTTTCCATCATGTTTGCGGCACCGAGGATGACTGCGCTAAGTTTGGACCCAAGACCCTTGGCGGCTGCCCAGCTTGCATAGTGGGCGCTAAACGCTGCAGAACCGGTTAAGAGATGGCCTTTAACAAGTAACCCCATACCCAGGCCACCACAAACGGCCGCGATCACCAGCGTGGAGAGGGTACCCTCCATCAACATGGAGCCATAGCCCACAAATTGGGCGTCCCGTTCATTGGCCAATTGTTTGGAAGAGGTTCCGGAGCTGACCAGGCTGTGAAACCCGGAGATGGCCCCACAGGCAATCACCACGAAGAGGAACGGCCAGAGGGGAGGGGCACCCTTTGCATTGGCGTTAAATGCTGGTGCAACAATGGTCGGATGGGCAATGATGACACCAAGGAAGATCAAGGCCAATGCAATAATCAATTCGTGGGCATTGATGTAGTCTCGCGGCTGTAGCAAGGTTGTCACAGGTAGGGTTGAGGCAATGAAGCAATAGATGAAAAGGATGATTATCCAGATCTCGATGGCATTTAGACCAAACATTCCTGGCATCTTCAATGGCCAGTAGGCCCCGATTACAACCGTTCCATACATGAAAATGATGGCCAAGATGGAAAGCCAGGTAATGTTTCCATTCCTTTTGTAGACCATATACCCTAGCCAGACCGCGATGGGGATTTCAAACCAGACCGGGAAAACAGATTGTGGGTACATCGCAAACAGAACTGCGATCACCAGGGCAAAAATTGCGATGACGATCCACAGCTCAAAGAAAATTATTAGTAGAAAAAGGGTGCGGACCCGTGGGCTAATAAGCCCTGTCGCCAATTCCCCAATCGATTGGCCCTTATTCCTGACCGATACAACAAGGGAACCGAAATC
>JALTIG010000161.1:0-386 GCA_027004185.1 bacterium
GGTTACAGTTGTGCGGCATCATGAAGTCTTTTCTTCCAGGGAATCGATGATTATAGAGGGTAAGGACGCCGGATATTCCTATGAACTCCTGGCCTTCAAAAAGGATGATAAGCATATGGAGCCCTTTATTGTTAGATTTGATATCAGGGAGAGGGAGGATGTTCCCTTACAACAACACAGGGGGGAAGAATTTTTGCACCTTCTTGAAGGGGAATTGGAATTTTTTACGAATGAGGAAACTATCATTCTTGAACAGGGAGACAGCATCTACTTTGACTCAAGTATTCCTCATGGGTATCGGGGGATAGGGGATAAGCAACCCCGGGCGTTGGTTGTAGTTTATTCTCCCTGACGGGGAGAAGGGAGGTCAGAGAATAATGCTTGAG
>JALTIG010000161.1:396-1395 GCA_027004185.1 bacterium
ACAAATAATGATATAAATGCAGGGAGTTTTTGAGATAAGGTTTCATGGAAGGGGCGGGCAGGGAGCAGTGGTTGCTTCGAAGATGCTGGCGGTAGCATTTTTTAAGGAAGGAAAGTCGGTCCAATCCTTCCCAACCTACGGGGCGGAGAGACGGGGTGCCCCTGTAGCTGCTTTTATTCGCGTGGATGACAAGCCAGTGTTGTACCATCACAATGTTTACAACCCCACCCATGTTGTGGTGTTGGATCCATCTTTAATGAAGCGGGTAGATGTGACACAGGGGCTTGAAAAGGGTGGGTTTATCCTTATCAATACCCGGCTTCAGGTGCCAGATTACCCTTCTCTCGGTGAGTATAAGGTCCATCTAATCAATGCGAATGAAATTGCCGTTAAGCACGGATTGGGAAGTAAAGAAAACCCCATTGTAAACACAGCCATGCTGGGGGCCTTTGCGAAGGCAAGTGGTCTGATCGGGCTTCCCGCTGTTTTGGAGGCGGTTAAGGAAGAGAGTCCCATAAAGGTCAAGCAGAATCAGGCCGCGGCAGAAGAGGCTTACAACCTTGTCAGATAGACAAGGTGCCTTCAGAGAAGGAAGATACCATGTTGAGAGGATGGGATTTCATCCTTTGGGCCATCTTCCAAGATTACGAAGCTATCAAACATAAATGTTAATGGGGAGTTAAGATGCTTGGAAAATTGATTGAATTTCATACCATTAGGGAACTTCCTGATTCTCCTGTGGCGCGGGGGACCACCCTATGGAATCCCACTGGTACATGGCGAAGTGTCCGTCCCGTACACGTCAACCGGCTATCACCCTGTCATCTGGGGTGCCCTGCCGGAAATCCGATCGAGACTTTTATCCGAAGGATCGAAGAGGGAGATGTAGATGGTGCTTTAACCATCATCAAGGAAGAGAACCCATTTCCAGGAATCTGTGGCAGGGTATGTTTCCATCCCTGTGAGGGGCACTGCAATCGTGGGTTCCTGGACGGACCA
>JALTIG010000161.1:1405-9207 GCA_027004185.1 bacterium
ATCCGCGATCCACCAGCTTGAGCGGTGGGTCGCGGATCATGGAACGTGGCATCCTTCCTTTCCAGACACGGAAAATGGGAAATCCGTGGCAATCCTTGGGTCAGGTCCTGCTGGTTTGACTGCCTCGTATTATCTGAGGCGGATGGGATACGCGGTCACAGTTTTTGAGAGGGAACGTGAGGTGGGAGGATTGTTGCGGCATGGGATTCCCTCTTACCGCCTTCCCAAAGGTATCCTAGACAGGGAAATCCGCAATCTGAAAATTATGGGAATCAAGTTTGTTACGGGTAAAACGTTAACAGAGAGCGAATTTGAGGCAGGTTCCTTTGATGCGGCGGTATTAGCCACAGGGGCCCAGAAATTCCAGGACCCAAAACTGGTGCACCAGGAAGGAGAAGGGGTTTGGCAGGCCCTAGAGTTTCTCAAAAAGGTGAACCAGGGAGAAATGGGTTCCTTAAAAGGAAAGGTTCTTGTTGTCGGTGGGGGCAATGCGGCCATTGATGCAGCCAGGAGTTCTCTCAGATTGGGGGCAGAGGTGACCGTTGCTTACCGGAGGACGCGGGAAGACATGCCGGCATTCGATGAAGAGGTGGAAGCGGCCATTGAGGAAGGTGTAAGGTTTACGTTTCTTGCCGCACCTCAAAGCGTCAAGCGGGATGCCGAGGGTCATGTTGTGGGAATGGGATTTGCCCGCGCGAAATTAGGGGGATTGGATGCCTCTGGACGCCACAGGATAACGGTTGAATCCGGAGAGACCTTTATTCATGATGCAGAAACGGTCATTCTCGCAACGGGTGAGAAACCCGAGAAATTACCATGGGGAGTAGAGCCAAAACCGGGGGATAGCCTATGCGAAACAAACAGAGAAAACGTTTTTGTTGCTGGAGACGTAGTGGGATCGAACAGAACGGTTGCCTATGCCATTGGCTGGGGAAAGAGGGCTGCGGTGGCTGTAGATGCCTTTTTGAAGTCTAAAAAGGTAGATTTTAGCCGTATAGGGATCCCTGGAGGTGAGGGGATCTCTATGAGGGCTTATCTGGAGCGGTACCAGATCCCGGGAGGTTCGACTGTTTCATTTGAGGAAATAAACGATTTTTATTTCCCCGAGATCAAACGGTCCAAGCCACGGCACCTTACCTTGACGCAGCGAAGGAATGGGTTTGGTGAGGTGGTAAAAGGGATGTCTGCCATGCAGGCCCTCAAGGAAGCGAACCGGTGTTTTCATTGTGGAGATTGCGTGATGTGTGACAATTGCCTAATCTTTTGTCCGGATGTGGCCATAACTAGGACGGAAAGTGGGGAAGGGTATGAGATAGATCTGGACCACTGCAAGGGATGCGGTATATGTGCCCGTGAATGTCCCCGGGGGGCTATCGTCATGATGGAGGAGAACATATGAAGAAGGTATTAATGGGGAATTTTGCAGCTTCTCATGGGGTGCGTCTTTCCCGCGCGCAGGTTATTTCAGCTTACCCAATTACCCCGCAAACCCACGTGGTAGAGGAGCTGTCTGCAATGGTGGCACGAGGGGATCTCAATGCCAAATTTATTAAGGTAGAATCAGAACATTCCGCTTTGGCTTGCTGTATTTCCGCTTCGGTTATGGGGGCACGTGCCTTTACAGCTACCAGCTCACATGGGCTTCTTTTGATGCACGAGCTGTTGCACTGGGCCTCGGGGGGGCGACTACCCATCGTTATGGTGGCGGTGAACCGGGCAATTGCTCCGGGATGGAATATCTGGAATGAGCAGACTGATACCCTATCACAGCGGGACACGGGCTGGATTCAACTCTACTGTGCAAGTAACCAAGAAATCCTTGATACGGTTATCCAGGCATTCAGACTGGCCGAAACAGTGAAGATCCCAGTTATGGTTATTTATGATGCTTTTATCCTATCCCATACCTATGAGCCGGTGGATATTCCGGATCAGGATTCCATCGATGATTTCTTGCCCCCTTTAAGCAATCCAGAAGCTCTGAAGATAGGAAAGGCGGAGGCGTTTGGAAGCGTGACAAACCCAGATTTCCATATGGAATTTCGTGTGAAGCTTCATGATGCCTACCAAAGGGTCCCTCGGGTATTTGAGGAGATTGAAAAGGAATATGAAACGAGATTGGGGCGACGGTATGGGATTATCGAGGCCTATCGGTGTGAGGATGCTGAACTTGTTATGATTGCTGCGGGGTCTCTTGCCGGACCGACCCGAATGGTTGTGGATGCCCTAAGACAAAAAGGGATCAGGGCAGGACGTATCAAATTGAAGATGTTTCGGCCTTTTCCTGTTGAGCCTCTGAGGGAGGCGTTGAGATCAGCCCGTAAGATACTGGTCTTGGACCGGGACCTTTCCCCAGGGACCGGAGGGATCTTTGCGCATGAGGTACGAGCGGCCATGAAAGAGGATCCCCGCCCCGTCTGGGGGTTTGTTGCCGGCCTGGGGGGGAGGGACATAACACCTGACCTGATAACCTCCATGTTTTTTGATGCGGTGGGCGCGGAAGTCCCTCTATCCGAGACGATTTTCAAGGGGGTCAGATTATGATTGAGCCAACCTATACCATCGATGAAAAAAAGGAATACCTACACCCGGGTCATCTTGCCTGTCAGGGATGCGGGGCAACGATTGCCATCCGGTATGTGCTGAAGGCCCTTGGTGAGAGGACTGTAGTAGTTATCCCTGCCTGTTGCTGGTCGATTATTTCGGGCCTGTTTCCTTCAAGCTGCCTGGGTGTTCCCCTCATCCACACGGCTTTTGAAACGGCAGCCGTCGCTGCTACAGGTGTCCGTGCGGCCCTCGATATCCAGGGGATCAAGGACGTGAATGTTCTCGCGTGGGCGGGAGATGGGGGTACGTTTGATATTGGGTTCCAGGCGCTGTCCGGCGCCGCAGAAAGGAATGATGATATTCTCTACTGCTGTTATGATAACGAGGCCTACATGAATACAGGGATTCAGCGTTCCTCTGCAACACCCGTAGGGGCATGGACCACCACGACCCCCGCGGGGGGGTTGGAGGATCGTCCAAAGAAGGATATAGTGCGAATCATGGCTGCCCATGGGATCCCGTACTCGGCGACGGCCAATGTCGCTTTCCCGGACGATTTGTACAAGAAAGTCAAGAAGGCATCATCGATTAGAGGAATGAAGTTTATTCATATCCTTTCCCCTTGTCCTACAGGGTGGCGCATCCCATCGTCCGAGTCGATCGAGGTGGCAAGGTTGGCAACCTTATCGAATCTCTTTCCGCTTTACGAGATCGAGAATGGTTCCCGTGTAAGAATAAATTATATTCCCGCTAGAAAGGTGCCCGTGAAGGGTTATCTCGAGCGACAAAACCGTTTTCGCCTGATGACGCAGGAGGAGAAGGAAAAGGTTCAGCGAGCTGTGGATGCCAATTGGAAGAGACTCTTGAAGGTGGCAGTGAAAGAATAAAAATTTCCCACTTCACTTATTTGGAGGATGCGGTCTTTGGGGTGATGATGGAGAGAGGGAAGTTAGGTGTCTCTCAACGGATTTGATCTTACCTTCCATGCGTTTTGTGGTGTTTTTGCGGATGTCGAATTTTGCGGTTGCATAGATCCTTGAGCAGTCGAGAGAGAGTGTTTCGTAGGCCTTTTTAAGGATATCTAAGGCTTCTGCCAAGGTTTCAGTTTCGAAGATGGTTCCCATGGCAGTCAATTGGTGGGGAACATTCTCAGTGTGGAGCATTTTCAGGATTCTGCTAACATAGGCGCTGACACTTTCCCCCTTATCGGTGGGAAACATAGCAAACTCTACAAGCACACTCATCACAACAATCCCTCCGGTCTTTTATGGGTTTTTTTATCCTTCCCCTATGCACCTGGTACAGGATCCTTCACCTCCTTTGGATTCTTTGGAAGCGGTGGGGAATCTGAAGAGTTGTTAGGAGATTCTCCCGTTTCTCCTCTTATTGATCTTGCCGCTTTTTCGTCTATACTGCGCAAGTGGAGATCGGTTTGAGGAAAGGGAATCTCGATTCCGGCCTTGCTGAACCTTTCACTGATCATACTGTTCAGTTCACTTTGGACCTCTCCGGTGCTGTCCATGAATTCGCTGATCCAGACCCTCAACTCGAAGTTGAGGGCACTATCTCCGAAGCCGAGGAAAAGGGCCTGTGCCTCAGGGTGTTTTAGCACCTTTGGATTCTCTTTTGCACATGTCACCAGGAGCTGAGTTACCTTATCGATATCGGACCCGTACGCGACGCTTACCGGAATCCTCACGCGAACAAGCCGATTGGCTAGGGTCCAGTTGGTCACCTTATGCGTTACCAGGTCGCTGTTTGGGATGACAATCTCCGCGTTGTCGAGGGTTTGCACCACGGTGGAACGCAATCCCAATCTCTTAACAACTGCCACATCATTATCTATCTGGATTGTATCCCCAATCTTGATAGGTCTTTCGAATAGCAAGATCAGGCCGCTTGCGAAGTTGTTGACAATCGCCTGAAGGCCAAATCCAATCCCAACGCCAAGGGCGCCGCCGATGATCGTGAGGTTTGTTAACCCAAACCCTAACGTTCGCAAGGTTAATAGGACCCCAATCGACACAATTCCGTAATGTACCAGGCGCGCGATAGAAAGCTGAACGCCTCGGGTAACACGACGACGAGGAAGGATTTCCTGGAGCAGAAGGGCCTGAACTCCCCAAGAAAGAAGAAAAAAACAATATAAAACCAGCGCGGCGGTAAGCAAAAGATTGATTGTAATGTTTATGTTGCCGATGGCGAATCCTATGGAGAGCAGATGCTGGATGGCTTCATTCCCGGTTGTATAGATCTGCCAGGTTACCAGGTTTGAGGTGATGAATAGGATAGCGAAGAAAAGATTCAGTAAGGGTTTTATACGGGAAAGGATAACCTTGGCATTTTGTTGTACGATGGCAACAGGGGCCTTTTGTAAAACCAGCTCAAGAAAGCCAGTGGCAATAAGGTAAAGCATCCATATCTCCAGAACGATAAAAATTGTTAGTAGATATGCCCTTAATACATAGATGGAGAAGCTGGCGTATCCTACAATTTCAGACAAAACGATGATACTCAGGATGATTATGCTGAGTCTAAGGATCCAAGTCAGAAGGGAAGTTTCTCTTTTTCGATAAAGGGGTAAACTCACCCACAGGCTGAGGAGAAGAGCTGCAGAAGCGGTGAGTAACACGAGGATTCTTAGAAGCGGTTTTGGAAGAATGACCATTCTAAACATAGAGACGATCATGAGTAAGATTGCGAACCGGTAGAGCAACTGCCATTTCCAGGTTTCTTTAAAAAACTCTTTAGAGAGGAAGATGACACTTGCAATGACAAAAAACTGGAAAAATGCTTGCCAACCAGGGGGTAGGGGACTGGCAAAAACCTGAGTGATGTAAAGACAAAGGAACAGGGAGGTATTAAAAGGTTTCCGGGCAAACAAGTTCCATTTCTGGGTTTCACTTAGAGCTCGTTTGCTGTGGTGGATGAGGATCGTCAACAGGATAGTAAAGGTAAGAATCTTTAGGAGAAGCCAGAAATCATCCGTGATATGTTCTCCCTGTTGGGAGATGAAGGATCTGATTTCTCTCCAGGTTGTTTTCCATAATCCTTTGTGAAATTGCGCGAAATAGTTTCCGGAGAAGATTATGGGAGTATTCCTTTCAAATATATTCCCCTTAATCCCTTTAGACCATTGGTCCGTTTCGAGAAAGATCTCATGCAATTTACCCTGAACTTCCGCGATCCTTTCCTCCATACTCAGCAGTGGATCCAATCTCTTGTTATAAAGTACCAAGGCCTTGTGAATGGTTGCCTCAGCGTTTTTATAGGCCTTCCATTCGATACTCAGGGGGCCCATCTTCATGGCAAATGCCCGCCATTTCAGGAGTGTTTCCCTTTCCTTGATCCAGGATTTTCTCTGTTGCATTAATTGGCGTATTACATAGGAAAGGGATGCATTGATTTTTAGTATCTTTGCATTAATACGAATGAGATTTGTCTTGTAAAATTGGATATGGTTATAATTTAAGTGGTTGGTATTTTTGAGGAACCTGAGTTCGAGAGAATATGCGTTGATCTTCTTTGAAAGTTTAGCAAGGTGTTTCTTTACTTCAGAGATGTTAACTCTTTTCTCAGGCAAATTGCGCAAATCATAGAGACGCTGGGTTAATCTGGAGCCAAAAGAAATAATGTCAGTCTGGGTAGTCTGTACCATTTCCTGAGTCGGGCCTTTTTTAGCAGACCTAAGAAGTTTTTGGATGTTGACTACCCCATAGGTGGGGCTGCAAATACCAAGGAGCAGCCAGAGCAAGACACACCCCTGTATCAACCATCCTGTTTCTTCTATTCTGTTTCCCCAAATTTGATTCATTCTCTGCCGCCCCGAATCCTCAATAGCCTGATATTTTCGCTTTATACCATAACAAAGAAGAGAGTTCCATTTTGTGGGCACCTAAGAAGATTGCGAATGGCCTTTTCCTCTGGTATTCTTGGGAAACAGAAGAAACAGAAGAATGTTCTTTGCAATCATCTTTTGGGTGAATGGGGTTTTCATGGATCAAGAGCCTGATCTTGAAGTGTTGGACTTCATTTTCCATGACGTAGCCATGCGTAGAAATTTAGCCAACTTGGTTAGAGGATAATCTTGAAGATCATTCCCAAGATAGGTATTACCATGGGAGACCCAGCGGGGATCGGTCCGGAGATCATTTTGAAGGCCTATCACAACCGGTTACCTCGTCATATTCCGGTTGTCTTTGGGGATTTGAGTGTTTTACAGGAGATCTCTAAGACCCTTGTTACCCTTACCCGCGTCCAGGTGATCCCCTCGATTGACGAGGCTAGGTTGATCAGTGGCGAAGGGCTAAATCTCTTCCCAGTCACAGATTTGGCCTCTAAGACCATTCATCCCGGTCAGGTCAATGCCACAACCGGAAAGGCCGCGGGACAATACATAGAGGCCGCTATCGACGCCGCGCAAAGAAAAGAGATAGATGCAGTGGTTACCTGTCCCATTCACAAGAGGGCCTTTCATCAGGGAGGATACCCATATCCCGGGCATACTGAGATGTTTGCAGACCGAACCGCTACCAGCCGATTTGGAATGATGATGGCATCGCATTCCCTTAAGGTATCACTCGTCACGATTCACCTCCCTCTAAGAGAGGTTCCTCGAACCTTGACGAAATTTAGAGTGAGAGAGTGCCTTGCCCTGACCCTATGGACCCTGAAACAATGGTTTGGAATTTCAGCCCCCCGCCTTTGTGTTCTGGGGCTTAACCCCCACGCGGGAGAAGGCGGTGACATGGGTAGGGAAGAGAGTGAAATCATTGCCCCTCTTATTCACGAATTCCAGGTCCAGGGTGTTTCTGTTTCAGGGCCTCTCCCAGCGGATACCGCTTTCGGAAAAAGGAATTTGAAAACTTGTGACGCCTTTATCGCCATGTATCATGATCAGGGGTTGATCCCCTTTAAGATGCTCTCTTTTAACCGGGGGATCAATCTTACAATGGGGCTTCCCTTTCCCCGAGTCTCGGTGGACCATGGCACGGGGCTTGACATTGCTGGGAAAGGGTTTGCGGATCC
Source organism: bacterium (assembly GCA_027004185.1). GTDB lineage: Bacteria > Desulfobacterota > S145-22 > S145-22 > S145-22 > S145-22. Next base: position 8,981 of record JALTIG010000161.1, read on the forward strand.
GGGGAGCCTGAGGTCCGCCATTCGATGGGCTATCAGGTTTGCGAAAAGGGTTAAATCCCACTGAATGGGGAAAGCCGCGCTGTAACCAGCTACTGTTTAAATGCCCAGTGGCTGGATCTCTTGAGTGTAGATGTCCTGCTCTAGATCTGTTCTTAAATGGCCCGCTTCGAATCGTGGGTGGATAGGGATTTCCAGCCAGCAGGGCGTGACAGTAGCCGTGCCTAATG
>JALTIG010000162.1 GCA_027004185.1 bacterium
ATACTCAAATTTTTTAAAATGTTATGGAAAAAAGGGATATTTTCTACGAAGCGCTCACCGAAAATCAATCGCGAAAGGCGGCACTTCCATATCCCATACTGCTGAGGGGGCTTCAATATCATAACGGGGCTGGGTAAACGGGCATACTGCCTGGCAGGCCGTACAGGAAGCACCGGAATCAATCCAAGAATTCAGGCAGGCCATGCCATTAATACACCACTTTGACGCCCCTGGATTTCCTGTTTCCACCGGAGTTTCCACCGGTTCATCGACTTCTCGGAATACAATCCTCTTAGTCACAGGGGAATCCGGTGAATGGATATTTCGGCAGGTTTCCGAATAGACCCATTTCCGGTTTAGTCTCGCGATCCCCACACGATTGGCCCCTAAAAATTGGGCTATCTGCTTAACCCTTTTAGTCAAGGTTTTCGGATCAGGATCCGGCTCAGGATCTTTTCTGAACATCGGGGGTACATTAATCGGGTTCCATGTGAGAAACCCTTCGCTTTCATGGCCTTCCCCATATGGCATGGTCAACCGGTTCCATGTGGAAGCCCCCACCCATAGGGCAATATGAGTTCGCGCTTCTTTGACACCCTTTACATAAACCTTATCCCGATCTGAGCCTTTTTATACTGGCCAAGCATATTCCTTAACCAGACTTCAAACCAGGGCTCCCCCAGATCTTCAGATACCTTCTTGAAGGCCATGTTCTTTTCCGAGAACCTCTTAAGGTACTTACCCCCATAGATCTCCTCGGCACCAACCCCTTTGATTGGAACAGTCTCTACCTTTTCACCCCTGGCCAAGCCAATTTCTCCCCTTCTCCATCATGTTTCCTAAAAACTTAAATAACATACATTTTACATCTATATCAAGTTTAAGGTTCAGGACACGTACAGTCACATTCCTATCCTTTCAGAATAGTGTGATCTAATGAATGGAAAAACTCTCGATAAACCTTATAAGGCTCACTGCTTTTGAAATCCGTCTCTGCAATGGGGATCTTATTAAAATCATAGATCACAGCACTTGGGCAGGACAAGAGTATGGGTGAATGGGTCGCTATCACAAACTGGGCATGCCCGGCCTTTCCCATTTTATCCAGAAGCGTTAAAAGCTCCATCTGGCTTCTTGGTGAAAGGGCCGTTTCAGGTTCGTCCATGAAATAAATCCCTTCCCTTTCATACCTAGCCTTGAAAAAGGACAGAATTGATTGGCCATGGGACTGGGTCATGAGGGATTTCCCACCAAAATACTCTAAGATATCCGGCGTCTCATCCGCCCACTCATCCAGAAGTTGCGCAAAATCCTGAAACAGTTCTGAGGCAAAAAACGAACCAGGTACAGCCCCATTAACCCACTCTACCTCAACGGCACTGTACAATTTATCCTCATAGAAATTCTTCTCGAACCTCCTCCGCGTTTCTCCATGCCAGATATGGATCCCACACTTACGCGATATGGCCCGAAGTAGCGTTGACTTACCCGATCCGTTTTCCCCGATAAAAAATGTTACAGGAGATTTAAACACAATCTCCTCGGTTTTTTGTAAAATCTCAAGGCTAAACGGATAAAAATGACGCGTAGGGAATTTTTCGTGATGCAGCTTAACCCTTCTCAGGTGCATTCCTCTCGGTCTCTCCCTCCCTTTGTGCAGTTTCTACACGTACCACTGGAAGTATCAAATGTCAAAATAAACGTTACTTTCGTCCCATATTCTAATTTCTTTGAGGCGGAATTTTTGAATTTTTCTATGAGTAAAAGGGGAACCTCTTACATGTGTGCTTTTAGGTACGCTTCCGGTTCCGCCAGTCGTCGGGCTGCACCGATCATTCCAAACAAACGTCTAAGGCTGAGACCACGTGTTAACCATGCCTGGAATCCTTCCCAAATCAACTCTATCTTTGAATATGGTAACGAGTATAAGGAGCAAAATTCCTCATAAAATTCCTGGAGCGGAAGTCGGGTTGGAAGAACTGTATGGGCAATATCATAGAGTCTGTAATCGGTAGTGGTTAATTGATGGCGAAGCTTGTTAAACAGACGTGTACCTGGCAGGGGAGTCAGAACAGAAAAGGTTGGGGTTTTTAATCGATGCTTAATGATAAACATCTTAAGCTGTTCAAAATCAGAGTGGTCAAAAGCGGGATCCACGATAAACGAGGTCCAGACATCTATTCCCATTTTCTGAAGGAAGTCGATAGCTCTTTCATTATTCTCAACGCTATTGTTTTTATCAATATGCTTCAAGGCATCGTTATCCACCTTTTCCACCCCCATGAACACGCCCTTTAACCCTACCTCCATCCACGCCTCTATAACTTCGGGGTGTCTAACGACCGTGTCGCTTCGGGCCTGGAAGGTATAGAATTTTTTAAGTCCTTCGGCCTTGAACATCTCTGCAATCTTCATTGCCCTTTTGACATCCAACAGAAAGTTGTCATCCACGAAGAGAACAAAGGTCTCTTGAACCTGTTTCATCTCTTTCACTACACGACCCGGGCTTTTGGTACGGTAAGTTCCCTTGTAAAACTGCCATACACTGCAGAATGTACATTTGAAAACACATCCCCTTGAGGTCTCCACCAGGGCCAAGGGATGTTGAAATCCCATATGATATCCATCCCTGTTCCCTGGTTTCCTGATGCGCCGCGGAAGGGGCAAGGTATCAAGATCTTCAATCAGGGAACGCGGTATGATCTTGTCGAGTTCTCCCGTACGTGTTAAAAAAACTCCGGGGATCCCTGAAGGATCCCGGCCCGTCTCCAACGCATCGATTAAATCTCGAACCGTGACTTCTCCTTCGCCTACCACGACAGCGTCGACGGTCTTATCCTTAAAATCTCCCGGGTTCATGCTCGCATGGTGTCCCCCGACAAAAACAAATATCTCAGGATCGACTTGCTTAATACGTTTTGACAGATTCAGGACGGGATAGCAATCAATCGTATAATTACATCCTATCCCGCACGCACTGGGCCGTTCACGAGAGAGCCGGGCTTCCAGATCATCCTCAAAACGGAGATCCAGGATCGTAACGTCATGTTCTGGGAGAGACGCAGCCACCATCTCCAACCCCAGCGGTTCAGCACGAATGAGATTTTTAAACCCTATAGACGAGCTTTCAGGCATCAGAAGAAAAATTCTCATTAGAATCTCCGAAAAAAATTTCTAGTAATATATTCTACTTCTTTAATGCTACCCTTTTGCTTCCATCCTGTCAAACATATTCCAAACAAGGATCTGAGGTCTAAAACAATTCTACCCTACATTTAAGAATCAGAAAGGGCCTCAATAGCCATTTTTGCTAACTTATTTTGGATCTTGCCACTCCGCGTCATGGAAAAATGGGATACTATCCTAAAATCATAAGGGATCTGGTATGCAAGCAGCCCTCCGGTCAATGGCGGCTCTTGTGGCACCGGCCATCCTATAGTGTGGATATCCCTTACAAGTTATTGATCCTATTTGATTCAAATCCGTGTTTAAGGTATAAATTCAAAAGGAGGATTTCCTTGATTCGTATCGGCGACATTATAGAAAAGATTGAAACATACAACCCAGACTTCGATGAAGACCTGATCCGAAAGGCCTATATCTTTTCAGCCAAAGCCCATCAAGGCCAGATCCGCCTCTCAGGCGAGCCTTATCTCATTCATCCCCTCGAGGTTGCGGGCATCCTGGCGGAGATGCAGCTCGATGAACCAACCATTGCCACAGGGCTTCTGCACGACACCATTGAAGACACCTTTGCCACTTATGCCCAAATTAAGGCCCTTTTCGGCCAGGAGATAGCGGATCTCGTGGAAGGTATCACAAAAATCAGTAAGATGTCCTTCTCAAGCAGCGAAGACACTCAGGCAGAAAACTTTAGAAAAATGATTCTGGCCATGACCCGTGATATCCGTGTCATCCTGGTTAAACTCGCGGACCGCCTGCACAACATGCGAACCCTAAAGTTCCAAAAACCTGAAAACCAGCAACGCATAGCTCAGGAAACCCTCGACGTTTACGCGCCTATCGCGAATCGTCTGGGGATCGAATGGTTAAAATCCGAACTGGAGGATCTCTCCTTCAAATATATCCTACCCGATGCCTATCTTACGCTGGAGAGAAAGATCGTAAAAAGTGAAAAAGAGCGGGATCACTACATCGAGTTTGTTAAAAAAATCCTAACGGAAAAACTGCGTGAAGAGGGCATTATAGCAGACGTTTCGGGGCGTCCTAAGCACCTTTACAGCATTTTCAAGAAGATGCAAAGTCAAAATATCGAATTCAGTGACATTTATGACATTACGGCATTCAGGGTTATCGTCAATACAATCCCTGAATGTTACGAGGTTTTGGGCATCATTCACAACCTATGGACTCCAATCCCGGGAAAATTCAAGGATTATATCGCCCTTCCCAAGAGCAACTTCTACCAATCCCTCCATACCACGGTCATCGGGCCAAAAGGTGAAAGGATTGAGATCCAGATTCGGACGCATGAAATGCACAAAGTCGCTGAAATGGGAATCGCTGCACACTGGAAATACAAGGAGGGGATCAACTTAGATGAAAGGGACGATAAGCGGTTCAGCTGGCTACGCCAGCTTTTTGAGTATCAGAAGGACCTGAAAAACAACGCGGAGTTTCTTGAAACCATCAAGATCGACCTCTTCCCGGATGAGGTTTTTGTCTTTACCCCCACAGGGGAGGTCAAGAGCTTCCCTAGGGGGTCTTCCCCCATCGACTTCGCCTACAGCATCCATACAGAGGTAGGAAACCATTGTAAGGGTGCAAAGGTCAATGGGCGTATCGTTCCTCTAAGATACAATCTCCACAATGGCGACCGTGTTGAGATCATCACCCATCCCCAAGCACATCCAAGCAAAGACTGGCTGAAACTTGTCAAGACCTCCCGTGCAAGAACAAAGATCCGTCAGTGGATCAAAACGCAGGAACGGGAGCAAAGCATACAACTTGGAAGAGAATTGCTAGAGAAGGAAACAAAACGATACTCCGTCAATTTAAGCCATCTATATAAAGACGGGAGTCTGGAAAGGGTTGCCCAGGCATTCAGTCTTCAGACCGTTGATGACCTCCTGGCCACTATCGGTTACGGAAAGATCACGTCCCGCCAGATTATTCGCCGCATCCTATCTTTCCATGACGGCGAACCGGAAAAGCCAGAAGTGGTAGAAAAACCCTTCAAAAAAATCTTAACAAGGATCACACGGAAAGACCAAACCTCCGTACTCATCAGGGGAGAAGAAAACGTTCTCATCAGGCTGGCCAAATGCTGTAACCCCCTCCCTGGGGACAAAATCGTAGGTTTCATCACACGGGGGCGCGGCATCACCATTCACCGGGCCGATTGCGACAAGGTGCTTAACTCGGACCCCCAACGCCTCATCGATGCAAAATGGAAATCCGGGGAATCTATTCTCCATCCTGTGCGTATCCAAACCTTATCAACGGATCGTAGAGGCTTACTGGCTGAAATCACTAAGGAATTATCCAATCTTGGGGCCGATATCTTAAGCGCCAATGTCCAGACCACCGAAGACCACCAGGCGATCAATCAATTTGTCATTGCCATCAAGGATCTGAAACATCTCAACAAGATCATCCGGGCCTTAAATCACATCAAGGGGATCGTAGAGGTCAAAAGAATTCATGCGTAAGAAAGCCTATGTAACGGCACCTATGACCCTGCCGGATCATCTGACTCCTTGACTTAAACCATACAACCACCCTTCTAACCTGTCAAGATTTAAGTGTAACGGCCTTCGTTACCCGCCCAGAACGGATACAGCGGGTGCATACACGCATACGCCGAACCCGACCATTTACAACCACTCGGATTTTCTGGAGATTTGGATACCACACCCGTTTCGTCTTGTTGTGGGCATGGCTAACATTATACCCAACCATCGGAGCTTTTCCACATATTTCACACACGCGAGACATTCGCACCCTCCTTCTGAGACCTGTTGGATCCCGCGACTCATACAGGATCTCTGCCCTTTCTCTTCATTTTAGCCACAAACCGAGCACATTTGCTTGTCACATGGCTCCCTGATTTGAGGCGTATTACCAGATTTTCTCGAAATTTGCAAGCCTTTTCATAGCATCTCATACCCCAATCCCTTTTACATCGGGAGAAACAGAAAAGGGTTCCCCCATGCTATCCCCTCGGATGAAATGCCTTGTGCACCTTGATGAGATGCTCCTTTGTCAAATGCGTATATATCTGCGTTGTGGAAATATCCGCGTGCCCCAACATCATCTGAACAGAGCGCAGATCCGCGCCCCTTTCCAAGAGGTGAGTTGCGAAACAGTGCCGAAGGGTGTGCGGGCTGATTTTTTTCCGAATGTTTCCCCTCAACGCGTACCACTTGATCATCTTCCAGACACTCTGTCTCGAAAGGGGACGTCCCAACCGCGAGAGGAATACCTCCTCCCATTGCTCTGAACCCACCACCTTCTTACGAACCTCGTCACAATAGGTCTGTAACCAACTAAGCGCCTGTTTCCCGGTGGGAATCAACCGTTCCTTGCTCCCTTTGCCTAAAACCCGAATAAATCCCTCATTCCAGAATATGCCCTGGAGCGGAAGCTTCACAAGCTCTGAAACCCGAATCCCCGTAGCATAAAGAAGCTCCAACATAGCCCTGTCTCGTATCCCCTTGGGCGTCCCCGTGTCCGGCTGATCCAGGATCTGTTCCACTTCCTTTAGAGAAATAACATGGGGCAGAGGCTGGTTAAGGCGGGGAGTCCGAATCTCTTCGGTCGGGTTCACTTGAAAGTCCCTTTTTTGAGCGAGGTATCGAAAAAAGCCTCGAATGGCCGACAATTTCCGATTTATGGTTCGCTGGGCCATTCCCTTCTCCTTCAGCTCCCTCAAAAAACCCAAAATCCCATACATATCTACATCCGCCACGTCCGTCCCACCTCTCATCTGAACATAGGTAAAAAACTGTATAAGATCCCGTCGATACCCCACCACTGTGTGTTGGGAAAACCCTTTCTCCATCACAAGAACCTCACAATACTCGGCAAGATCTATGTCAAAAAGAGAGGCATGTGTTTCCTGTTGTCCATGTACTCTTTCACTCATTAGCATTCCCTAATTCAACCTGACAGATGAATTACCTCTACATCCTCTGGATTCAGGTGGTGCAGATCGAGGCATACCACCGTATGCTTTTGAGTAAGATAGCCACACACCTCGCCGGGGTTCACGCAAAGACAGCCATTGCTTTCATAAACCTCAAGGGTATGGGTGTGACCATAGAGAATTAGGTCAAAACCCCCAGAAGAGGTGAGAAACGAACGGAGGGGATTCACATGATCTACCAGAATCCGCTTTCCCTCCCGCTCGAGGATGAGATTCCCGTCCTTTATTCGCCCATTCGACGCCTTCAATAAGCCCTGGATCTCTCCATCGTTGTTACCAAACACCCCGATCCAATCCATCTTCAGGCCCTTAAGCGGCTCAAGAGAAAAAGGGGCACAATAGTCTCCAACGTGGATAACAAGATCCATCTCCCTCTCATTAAAAACCTTGACCGCCTGTTCGATAAAAGGCATGCGATCATGCGTGTCTGAAAGGATTCCAAGCTTCATATCTCATCTCCCCCCTTACCTTCCTGAATGTCCGAAACCTCCACTGCCGCGCGGCGTCTGGTCCGTCTCTTCCACGATATCCCATTTCACCGCCTGCACTTGACTGAAAACAATCTGGGCGATCCGATCCCCGTTCCGGATCCAGACGCCTTTTTCTCCCAGGTTGATTAACAAGACCTTGATTTCCCCGCGGTAATCAGAATCGATGGTCCCCGGTGCATTTAAAAGGGTAACCCCGGTTTGGTATGCCCAACCGCTTCGAGGTCGTAACTGCCCTTCATACCCTTCGGGGATAATCAGTTTAAAACCGGTGGGAACCAAAGCTCTCTGGCCCGGTTTGAGATAGAGAGCATGGTCAAGCTTAGCCTTCACATCCCACCCGGCGGAACCTGCCGTTGCCTTTGACAAAAGATTCGATAGATCAGATGCAGGCGATTCCAGGAAATGAACGCCGATCTTTATGATACCCTCCCCTTTATGAACGTTCAAGATCGATTTTTTCTTCAACTTTCGGGCCCAGCAATGTCAAACAGAATTGATCGGGATCAACATATCTCTCTGCCACGGCAGCTATATCCTCGCTCGTGATGGCATCTACACGTGCCACCACCTCCTCGATCGGTACAAAATGCCCAAAATAGATCTCATCCGTGGCAAGCTTATTCATCCTGCTGTTGGTTCCTTCCAGACTCAACAGGAGATTTCCCTTCATCTGCTCTTTTATTTCGCTTAAGTCACCAGGAGTAATACCTTCCTTCCGAACCCGCTTAATCTCCCGGGATACAATCTGAACAATCTCTCCGAAACGATCCTTTTCAGCCGACCATGCCACGGCAAATGTCCCTTCGTGCCTAAAAAAGTTTGTGAAACTGTAAATAGAATAAACCAATCCCCGTTTCTCCCGCACCTCTTGAAAGAGACGGGAACTCATACCACCCCCGAGATAGGTGCTAAGTGCATAGAGGGGGTAACGCTGATTGTCTGTCCTCGAACATCCCGCTCCACCCCAACAGACATGCAACTGTTCCAGGTCACGGAGATGTTGATGCGTCCCCGGAAGGGCCGGTACCGGCAGGGGATCATAAAAATGATTGGGGGCAAATGACTCAGATCCAAAATAACGCTCCCCGAGGGAAATAATCTCACCAGGTTCGATCTTCCCTGCCACTGCCAAGATAACCCTTGAGCCAAGATAGTGACGACGGAAATAATGGACAATATCTTCCCGCGTAAAACGCTCGACATTTTCAATGGTTCCTGGTATAGGCGATCCAAGTGGGTTTTTCCCCCATAAGTCCTGGTAAAAAAGGTCATGAATATACTCATCCGGAGTATCCTGAATCATTCGGATTTCCTGAAGAATAACCCCCCGTTCCCTTTCTATGTTCTCAGAATCAAAAAGGGAATGGAAAAATATATCAGAGAGGATCTCAAAACCCTTTTCCACATGAGAGCTCAAAACCTTTGTGTAGAAACAGGTATACTCTCTCCCCGTAAAGGCATTCATAACTCCCCCAAGGCGATCGATCTCCTTGGCTATTTCGAGGGCAGTTCGTTTTTTAGTCCCTTTGAAGAGCATGTGCTCGATGTAGTGGGTCAGGCCATTCTCCTCCGGAGCTTCATCCCTCGATCCGGTACAGACCCAAAGCCCAATACAAACAGATGGAACCTCCTTGAGAGGTTCCATGAGAAGCCGTATCTGGTTATCAAGGATAACCCTTTGAACAGTTCCTGCTTGTGCTTTAATGCCTTTTCCCCTTGAGTTCTTTTAATGCCGCCTTGCGGCTCAGTTTGATTTTACCATCCCGGTCAATATCGATCACCTTTACGGGAATCACATCTCCCTCTTTGATATAATTAAAAATATCCTTCACATGCTGATCAGAAAGTTGGGAGATGTGAACTAACCCATCCGTTCCAGGCAAGATCTCAACGAAGGCGCCGAAATTTACAACCTTTCGAACCTTCCCCTCATAGATTTTGCCGATTTCGGCCTCTTGGGTCAGCTCCTTAACAATCTTTATAGCCTCATCTGCCTGGGCCGCATCGGTAGAAACAATCTTTACGACCCCGTTATCCTCAATATCTATCTTCACACCTGTCTTCTCTATAATCCCCCGGATCACTTTCCCACCTGGGCCGATCACGTCTCTGATCTTGTCCGGATTGATCTCCAAGGTCGTGATTCTCGGGGCATGCTTCGAAAGGGTTTCCCTTGGTCTATCCAAGGTCATCCGCATGATATCGAGAATGTGGCAACGGCCTTTTTTTGCCTGGTACAGCGACTTTTTCAAGATCTCCTCTCCGACACCCGGAATTTTGATATCCATCTGTAACGCTGTGATGCCATCATAATCCCCCGTAACCTTAAAATCCATGTCTCCTGAATGATCTTCATCTCCCATGATATCCGAAAGAATGACCGTTTGATCCCCTTCCTGGACGAGACCCATGGCCACCCCTGCAATCGGCCTACTGATGGGAACCCCGGCATCCATAAGGGAGAGGCTCGTTCCGCACACAGTGGCCATGGAAGAGGACCCATTCGACTCCAGAATCTCTGAAACCACACGAATCGTGTAGGGGAACACCTCCTCTCCCGGGATCACAGGTTTTAAGGCACGTTCCGCCAGTGCACCATGACCTATCTCACGGCGGCTGGGTGGACGCAGGGGTCTGACCTCACCAACACAATAGGGAGGAAAATAGTAATGGAGCAGAAAGGACTTGTATCCCTCCTCACTTATATTATCAATCTTCTGTTCATCCTCCGAGGTTCCAAAGGTTGTTACCACGAGCGCCTGCGTCTCTCCACGGGTAAAGACAGCAGATCCATGCGTCCTTGGTAGAATTCCCACCTCGCAGTGGACGGGACGAATCTCATCAAAGGCACGACCATCAATCCGGCGTCCTTCGGTAAGGATAATCTCCCGGAGAACCTTCCTTTCCAGATCCTCAAAACATTTCCCGAGGAAAGATCTATCAGACTCAAACCTCTCCGGGATACGCTCGGCAATATCCTGGTAAACCTCCTTAACGCGAAGCTGTCGCTCCTTTTTAGCAGGGATCAATAAGGCCTCACGAATCAAGCCATTGGCTTCCTCCTTAACCCAGGAAACAAATCCCGGGTTGGCCTCTTCCACCTCGAAGGTACGCTTTTCAACCCCCAACTGCCTGGCCAACTTCTCCTGAATCTCAATCAGGGGTTGAAGGGCCTGATGCCCGAAAAGGATTGCTGCAACCATGTCATCTTCAGAAGCAAAATTGGCACCTGCTTCAACCATCAAAACAGCATCATGACTCCCAGCAACAGCAAGGTTGATATCGCTTTTCTGTAATTGTGAATCTGTTGGAAACGCAATAAACTCCCCATTGATTCGCCCAACGCGGGCCGCCGCAATGGGACCGTTAAAGGGGATATCTGACAGAACAAGCGAAGCAGAGGCCCCCACGATTCCCATAACAGAAGGATCATTTTCTTGATCAAAGGAGAGAACCGTGGCAATGATCTGTGTTTCATTTTTATATCCATCCGGGAATAGGGGACGAATAGGGCGATCAATCAACCTTGAAATCAGTGTTTCCCTTTCCGAAGGTTTCCCTTCCCGTTTTAAAAACCCCCCCGGTATTTTTCCTGCCGCAAAGGTCATCTCTTGATAGTTCACCGTCAAGGGGAAAAAATCCAGCCCCTCTCTTGTTGCGCGTTCAGATACAGCGGTCACCAGGATAACCGTGTCTCCATGGGTAACCACAACAGCACCATCCGCCTGTCGCGCGAATTTCCCTGTTTCGATGGTAAAAGGTCGTCCTCCCACCATAATCGTTTCTTTAACATCCATTTATCGCTTCTCCCCTCTTCGGAGCAGTTTCATAAAGCCAAATAATCTTAACAAAACTATCGTTCAGGTTTTTATCTCCTTAATCCCAACTCCGCAATCAGTTTCCGGTACCGCTCCACATCCTTCCTCTTCAGGTAATCCAGAAGTCTTCTACGCTGTCCTACCAGTTTGAGGAGGCCGCGTCTTGAATGAAAATCCTTCTTATGTACCTTAAAATGCTCGGTCAGATAATTAATCCTCTCGGTCAAAAGGGCTACCTGAACTTCTGGGGAGCCGGTATCCGAATCGTGGACACGAAATTTCTGAATAATCTCTCCCTTTCTTTCCGCTGTTAAAACCATTGATTCCTCCTTTTCCTCACTTGACCTAAGGCACAAACACCCTCTCAAGTTCATAAATAACGGGAGAAAGATCCCGTTTTGCCGTTCCCCTTCCTCCCTCTCCGACGAATCGACTCCTGACGATCGCCGCCAAAACCCCATCTTTCGAAACTATTTTAATAGGTTCTTCACTTTTTATCAATGGCAGGTCATACCTCTTGACATCCATCCAGCTAATAGCCCGGCCATTAACCACAGAACGTACAATATCATCCGGAACCACAATCTCTTTCCACTTGGAAAGTACCTTGCGGTTGCTCAAAACCCTTCCCCAACGTTCCTCCTCATCAATATGCTCCAGTGCATCGAGGGTTACGGCATCCGTGATGTGGAAGCGCCCGCTGCGAACCCTGCAGAGCTTCGATAGAACCGCGCCACATTTTAACTCCCGCCCCACATCATGGGCCAGAACCCGAATGTAGGTTCCCTTTGAACAAGAAACGGAAAATTTGATGTAAGGACCATCAATCCCACGCAATACAAACTCGTGAATAACAACCCGTTTGGTCTCCCGCTCTACCTCCTGTCCCTTACGTGCCAGTTTATATAGAGGAATCCCCTTAACCTTTCGCGCGGAAAACATGGGAGGAACCTGATCAACCACGCCCACAAAACGCCGAAAAACCTCTTTAACTTCATCCAAATTCAATACAGGAGGGGAAGTTTCAGATATCACATCACCGGAGGTGTCCATAGTATTCGTCTCAACCCCCAATTTCATTTCACCCTCGTAGCCTTTGATATCGTTTTCAAAATAGGGAATCAGCCGTGTCGCCTGATTGATGGCAATGGGAAGTACACCCGTTGCGAAGGGATCCAGGGTACCGATATACCCTGCTTTCTTAACCCTGAAAAGCCGCTTAACGCGCCCCAGGGCCTGATTCGAAATCATCCCTTCCGGTTTATTGAGAATCAAAAACCCTCCCCTCGTTACCATTCTCATATACCACTCCTCCGAATGTTTTCACAGATTTGATGAAGCACGCGTTCACGGACCGTCTCAAAGGGACCTTCCACAAGGCACCCTGCAGCGTTTCGATGACCCCCTCCCCCAAAAACCTGGGCGACCAACGACACATCCGCTTTTCCCTTTGATCTGAGGCTGACACGATACTGGTTATCTCCCCTCTCCCTGAAAAAAACACTGACCTGAACCCCCTCAATCTCTCTTGGATAATTGACAAACCCTTCCACGATACTTGGAGAAACCCCGTTCCCGCTAAGCATATTCCGGCTGACAAAAAAATCTGCTACTTTACCCCCGCAACTGACCTGGAGGTTACGCAAAGCCTCCCCCAGAACCTGAAACCGTTCCATAGGATAACTCTCAAATACCTTCTCCGCTATCTCGCCAGGGTTAACCCCTAAATCAACGATCTCTGCGGCGATAAGAAGCGACCGGCGGGTCGTATTTCGGTATCTGAATCCCCCCGTATCCGCCAAGATTGCCGTATAGATGCACATTCCCATTTCGCGGCTGACGGGAATCCCCATATCCTTGGCTAAGACATAAACCAGTTCCCCGGTTGCAGCACATCTTTCTACCAGATTAAAATCCCCAAAGCGTGTATTGCCATCATGATGATCAATGTTCACCAAGGTACATACACCCGGATTAACCCGGCGCAGGATATCCCCCGTACGGCTCAAATCACTGCAATCGAGAATCACCACACATTCAGGGGAAAATCCCGCTGGGATCTTATCCCGGATCTTCTGAGCCCCCGGAAGAAACCGATAATAAGAAGGGAGGGAATCGGCCAGGCAAACCACAGCCTCTTTTTTTGCGCCCCTTAGGGCGTGATACATGGCAAGTGCCGATCCGATCGCATCTCCATCCGGTTCCACATGGGTAGTCACGAGGATCCGCTGATGTCGAAGGATCTCCTCACTAATCTTCCTCATAAAGGCTCTACCTTCACCTTTTCTAGCAAACTTTCTATGCGGTCCATCTCTTCAAATGTATTGTCATGGATAAATTCAATCTGAGGCGTCGCTTTCAAAACCACTGTTCGCCCTAGTTCCCTTCTGATATAACCCTTTGCGCTATTCAGCCCTTTCAGGGTCACGTGCCAGTCTTGGACTTCGTCTAAAACTGAAAAATAGATCCTCGCGATCCTCAGGTCATCGGTCATCTGAACATGGGTAATTGTACAGAACGATACTCTCGGATCCTTAACCTTCTTCAACAATAGCTGTGACACGACCTCTCGAATCCTGTCACCCACCCGGATAGATCTCTGCCCCCTCATGCATTAAACCCTCTGCCCCTTTTCAACGACATATCCCGTTTCAACCTGGGTAATTTGCGCGAGATGAAGCGATTCCACATACTCCACAACCTGGTCAAGGATCCTTTGCACCATTTCACGGTTGGCCCCCACCACGCAGTACCCCAGGCGGGAACGCTGCCACAGATTCTGCATATCTACCTCCGAGATGGAAACAGGAAAGTGGTGTCTCGTCCGCCCCATAATCTTAAGTACTATTGCCCGCTTGCCTTTTAGCGATTCAACCCCTTCCATAAAGAGATCCATCATTCCGTATCCTACTACCATCCCGGTTCTCCGTTAGAGTTCAGCCGCCGTTTCTTCCATGATATAGGCCTCAATAACATCTCCCACCTTGAGGTCATTAAAGTTCTCGATTCCGAGACCACACTCGTATCCAGCCTGAACACTCTTGACATCATCCTTGAAACGCTTGAGAGAAGCAATCCTTCCATCATATACCACCACGTTGTCACGGAGCAGGTGCACCCGGGCATTCCGTAGGATTTCCCCCTCTACAACATAACACCCAGCCACCACACCTATCTTCGGCACTGTGAAAGTCGCCCGAACCTCGGCCCGCCCCAATATCCTTTCCTCTCTTCTCGGTGCCAACATTCCCGTCAAGGCCTTAGTGATATCATCGATGATATCATAAATGATCGAATAAACACGTATCTCTATCCCTTCTTTTTTGGCGAGGTTTCGTGCCTTGGGTTCCGGACGCACGTTAAAACCTATCACAATCGCGCCGGAGGCAATGGCAAGGTTGATATCCGATTCGCTGATACCTCCAACAGCCTCGTGAACCACATTAACCCGCACCTCTTCATTCCCCAACTTTTTCAATGCATCACTAACCGCTTTGAGGCTTCCCATGACATCAGCTTTGACAATCACGTTCAGTTCATTAGCTTCACCCTCTTTAATCTTATCAAACAGGTCATCCAGGGAAACCGAAGCCTGTGCCTCTACCCTCTCTTCGAGAAGCTTGGTTTTTCGATATGATGCTACCTGTTTAGCTGCCTTCTCATTCTTTACCACGTAAAGGGTCTCACCCACCTCCGGAATCTCGGAAAAACCCGTCACAAGCGCAGGGTATGAAGGTCCCACCGCCTTCACCTGCTTTCCCTTGTCATTGATCAGTGTCCGAACCTTGCCATAACTCGGCCCAACAACGAAGAAATCCCCTTTTTTCAAGGTTCCCCGCTTTACAATCACAGTGGCGGTTATTCCACGGTTTTTATCCATTCCGGATTCAAGCACCACGGCACGCACCTGACGCTTCGGATTTCCCTTCAGGTCCATGATCTCCGCCTGCAGGAGAATCATTTCCAGAAGATCGTCGATTCCCCGGCGGGTCTTGGCCGAAACCTCAGCGAAAAGGGTATCTCCGCCAAGGTTTTCAGGAACAAGACCATATTCCACCAAGGCCTGGCGAACCTTGTCAGGCCGGGCCTGTGGTTTGTCAATCTTGTTAATAGCAACAATAATTGGCACACCCGCCGCCTTTGCATGGTTGATTGCCTCGATCGTTTGGGGCATAACACCATCATCCGCAGCGACCACCAGTACAACGATATCCGTTACCTGAGCCCCTCGTGCTCGCATCTCGGTAAAGGCCTCGTGCCCCGGGGTATCGATGAATATAACCTTCTTACCTCCCTCCAGGGAAACCTCATAGGCACCAATATGCTGGGTAATCCCCCCTGCTTCTTCGTCAACCACGTGAGTTTTGCGGATGGCGTCGAGAAGAAGTGTTTTCCCATGATCCACATGCCCCATTACTGTAACCACAGGAGGCCGGGGCATCAGTTCCTCTTCTTTACCTTCCTCATCTAAAAGGATACCTTCTATATCCTTTGAGGCATCCTCAACAGAGTATCCGAATTCAGAAGCTACGAGTCCCGCCGTATCAGCATCTACGGTTTCATAAGGTCCCACACGAATCCCCAATTCCATCAGTTTCGCATCGACCTCCTCCGTCTTAACCCCCATCCTCCTGGAAAGTTCGACCACGGAAATCTTGTCAAGGATACGTATAACCCGTTTAATTTCCTTGGATGGCGCTGTAGAGATGGTTTCTCTCCTCAAAGCTCTCTTCTCTTTCTTGTGCTTCCGGACAGACCGAATGACCTCATCTCCCTGACCTTTGGCACCAGCCAGATATTCATTTAATTCCTTCCTTAAGTCTCTTTCAACCCATTTTCGCCGCGTCTTCTGTCGTTTCTTCGATGGAACCTTCCCCTCTGGCTCTTCAAGCATTACACCCTTTTCACTCTGTTTCGGGGCTTCCTGACTCATGGGAGCCGGGATCACTATCTCACTTACCCGATCCCGTGCCGGGTGCTCATGTTTGGCCTCACTTCTTTCTTCCGCCTTCTTCTCCCGTCCAAGCATTGCCGACAAATCGACAAATCCGGTTACCCTTGCTCCTACCTCCTTCTTCTTTCTCTTCTTTTTCTGCCTGGGTTCCAGTTTTTTGGGCTTAGGTTGCTCTGGCTTTGCCACTAGCGCCTCCGGAACGGGGGTCTTCGCTTTTGGTTTTTCCAGTCTCTCTGATTCCTCCGTTTTCTCAGGCACCACCAGTCCCTTGTCTACTAGACTTTCACTCCCTGACACCCCTTCTGACCCGATAACCGTCTCAGGTACTTCTGCCACTGTGTCAAGCTCTTTGGAGATCTCCCTACCTCCTTCAGCTGCCTTCACGGGAAGTCCGCGGAGGTCTATGGCGGTGCTTTCAACTGACTCTCCTGCTGCCTCAGCAGGCTTTTCCACCTCAGGCTCACGTTCCACAAGCTTCCTAACACGGCGTCGGATCACGTTTCCCCTTATACGCTTCTCAATAAACTTCACCCCAGCCTCTGAAGATAATACTCCTGGATCCTTGATCTGTTCCTCTGACTTTTGAAGATGCTCGTCGACCTCTTCCTTCGTAAGCTTAAAACCAAGGCGCTTCAGTTCCGCCATTCGTTCCTTTTCACTCAAGCCTTTTTTACGAGCCAACTCCAGAAAGTCATCAAGTTTGCTCATTTAAATCTCCTTCTCTGGATCTCTTCTCTTCCTGTGGGTAAAGTTTTCCATTTCGTTTCTAAGCTTGCGATACGTGTCCCCATCTATCGCCATCAAACCTTTTGTAACTGGGACTCTTAAGGCATGGACAAACGCCTTCTTTTTCCACGCCTTTTCAAAACACATCACGTCCCTGCAAACATATGCTCCCCTTCCAGGCATTTTTTGCCCTAAATCCAGGCAAATCTCTCCATCTGAAGTCAAGACAAACCGGATTAGGGCGGATTTTACCCCTTTCCTCCCACATCCGATACAGGTTCGTTCAGGGACATGGCGTGTCATTTCTCTTCCACCGACAACGTTTGAGCCGCCTCCACAAGTTTCAAGGCCTTCTTTTCCCCAACCCCTGGAATCTCCCTCAGCTTCTCTATCGAGGCACTAGCAAGTTTTTCAGGGGAGTCAATCCCCAACTCTACCAATTCCTTCAATAATTTCGGACCAATTCCCGAGATTTCCTCGAGGGATCTTCCGCGAGAAACCGCGGCGGGCCTCCCACCTGCGGTTGTATCTTTCTTTTCACGGACCGTAAGTTTAGCCCTCTCATGGATCCAACGGGCCTTCTCTTCCTCAAGCCCTTCAATCTCCATCAACTCTTCGATATCCACATCGGCAATCTCTTCAATACTCTTAAATCCTTCATTATATAGCATGCGCGCCAAAACCTCACCAACCTCCAGTTTCTCCATAAACTCCGCCACAGCACTCTGAAAAATCTCTTCTAACTCCGTTTCGCTGCGGATATCTATCCGCCATTCGGTTAACTTCGAGGCAAGCCGGACATTCTGCCCCCGTTTCCCAATGGCAAGTGAAAGTTGGTCATCATCCACAATCACTTCTATAGACCGGTTTTCCTCATCAATAAAAACCTTTGAAATCTTGGCTGGTGCCAGGGCACTACAGATAAAGGTGGTGTAATCAGGCGTCCAGGGGATAATATCGATCCGTTCCCCACGAAGCTCCTGAACGATATTCTGAACCCTCGATCCCCTAACCCCTACGCAGGAGCCCACCGGATCAATATGGGGGTCCTTGGTATAAACTGCGATCTTCGCCCTCTGACCCGGGTCTCGGACCGCGTTTATAATCTTTACATCCCCTGAGGCTATCTCAGGGACCTCCAGCTCAAAGAGTCGAATCAGGAACCCGGGGTGAGTTCTGGAGAGGATAATTTGGGGCCCTCGGGTCTCTTTCCGGACATCAATAATAAGGGCCCTCACCCGTTCACCCCTCCGAAAATTTTCATTTGGGATTTGCTCACTTGCGGGGAGAAGTGCCTCCGTTTTCCCAAGATTCACCAGGATATGTCGGCCCCTTTCAACCCTCTGTACAGTTCCGCTGACCAGGTCTCCCTTTCGATCCCTGTACTGATCATAGATGCTCTCATGTTCGGCATCACGAATCTTCTGCATAATGACCTGCTTGGCTGTCTGGGCGGCTATCCTTCCAAGATTACTGGTATCAACTTTGATCCCGATACTATCTCCCACCTCGCTCTCTTCATCCAATTCCCTCCGGGCCTCATTCAGTGAAATCTCTGTATTGGGATCTTTCACTTCTTCCACCACCGTTCGGAACTGGAAAACCTCTATCTCCCCTGTCTCCTGATTAAAATGAGCCTCCAAGTCTAAATCCAGCCCTAATTTTTTCCTGACCGCTGTCAGGATCGCCGTTTCTATGGCATCTACAATAACTTCCCTGGAAATTCCCTTCTCCCTTTGAACCTGCTCAATTACATAATCCAGTGATGGCGCCATGCCTAATCTTCCTCCTCACATGGATAAATGGAGGCGGTCATATTAAACCGTCCCTTCCTGTTAAGGCTTCTAAAAATGCCTTCCCCCACTTTCATTTCCAATCAAACTCCAGATGAGCCTTTTTAATCTCTTTAAAGGGAATCTCCAGCTCCGATCCCTCGCTCTGGAGTCGGATAATCCCTTCCTGCTCTCCTTGCAATATCCCCCTGAAAACCTTCTGCCCCTGGATCTCTGAGGCCGTCTTAATCTTCACCTTCTTCCCCTTGAATCTCCTAAAATCCTCCAGCCTTTTCAGGGGGCGTTCCAAACCGGGCGAAGAGACCTCCAAGGTATAGGACCGATCATGAAAACAATTCTCCACATCGAGGCGTGGATCGAGTTGATGACTGAAGGCAGCACAGTCATTCACACTGATTCCCCCCTCTTTATCAATCGTAATCCTAAGGACCCATCCCCAATTGCCCGGGATGAAAGCTACATCAACGATTTCATACCCCATCCATTCCCCAATCTCGTGGCAAATCCTTTCAACCTTTCTGAGATCTTCCACTTAATCTCCCCATTCACATAGAAAGCGGGCTTAAAGCCCGCTTTCTAAGCGAACCGAAATTTTGATTAAATTAACACAAACATTTTGCAAAATCAAGTCCCCTTTCCAGTCTCTCGCTAACTGATTCTGATAAGTCCCATACGTCCACAAAAACAATTTCTCCGGTGTTACAGAATGAGTAATGGCTAATTTCTCTTTTCAAGTCACTACGGGTATGTTAGGAAAGAAGAAAAAGAAACAGGTAAAAACTTGAATCCATGCTTCTCTACATTCTGATCCTGATCTGTAGCTTTTTCGTTCTTCTCTTCTGTGGCCACCTCTTTGTCATTGGCGCGGTGGGAATCGCGGAGCATAGTCACATTCCAAAGATTATCATCGGAACCCTGTTTGTCAGCATCGGAACTACTCTCCCCGAACTGGCCGTTTCCGTCCAGTCTTCAATCCTGGGCCACACCAACATCGCGTTGGGAAATGCCATCGGTTCTGTTGTGGCAGATGATACCCTGGCCTTCGGCATGGCTGCGCTCCTTGCTCCACTGCCCTTCCTGGTTAACAAAAAGCTAATCAAACCTTCTGCATTAATCCTCGCTACCTCAGCCGTACTTGTATATTTTTTTGCTTGGGATGGGACAATTTCTCGTATCGAGGGTCTTACTCTTCTTGTTACCCTGGCCCTCTATTTTTTCTGGTCTGCCTATCAGGCAAAAAGGCAGCGTCAAACTGCACTGGCAAAGATAAAGATTACACCGTCTTCCTCTGTGCGGTCACACTCCACCATAGGGTTATTCATCCTTTTTCTAACTGGACTTATAGGGGTTTTGATTTCGAGCCGGGGGGTCATCTGGGCAGCAACCGGTATCTCTCGGTCCTTTGGAATCTCCGAGATCATCATCGGCCTAACGGTCGTGGCGGTTGGGACTTCTCTACCCGAGATCACGACATGTGTCATTGCCACATTGAAAAGGGAAGGGGACATTGCTGCCGGCAATATCATCGGAGCTGACATTCTGAATATTCTCTGGATCATCGGTATGTCCGCCACTGCACATCCCCTTACAGCTCAGACAAAGGCAACCCATTTTTATTGTACCGTCCTGATCGTCATTGTGCTATCTTTTCTTTCGATCCTCCTCTATTCCAATATGATTCGGAAACGACACGGGGGGATTCTCCTGGCCTTCTATCCCTTATTTCTCTTCTTCTCTTATCTCCTTTTCATTCGGTGACCCTGTGATACAATCCCTTCATACTTCCCATGATCCGACAAAACCCCGTCACCCTCGCATCCCTCTGTGGCTGCCGGGGGTCCTCACCGTCACACTTCTCATAGCCTGCTCAAAACCTCAGACCTTTTACCAAAGCCGATGGATGATGGGAACGGTGATCGAGATCACATGGATCTCTACAAAGAAGCACACCCCCGTCATTGAAAACGCCTACCACGCCATCCATTTCGTTGATTCCTGTATGAACCCGGATCGCCAAGACAGTGAACTTGCACGTATCAACGCCCATGCTGGCATGGGATTCTTCAACGTCTCACCGCCAACCTGCAGGGTGATAGAGGAAGGTTTACGGATAGGGAAAGAAACCGGTGGCGCTTTTGACATCAGCCTTTTTCCCCTTATCCATCTATGGGGGTTTGACACCAAAACTCCCCATCTTCCCCAGGAATCATCTATCCAGGCCACATTGAAGAAAACGGGATATGACAAGGTGGTATGTGATCCTTATCACCATAGGGTAATGCTGAAAAAAACTGGGATGGGACTGGACCTTGGTGGGATCGCCAAGGGTTATGCAGTGGATCGCGCCGTGTCCCTCCTTCGGGCCGGAGGCCTTAAAAGCTTCATCGTCAATGCGGGAGGAGACCTCTACTGTGCCGGTCGGCACTTATCACGTCCTTGGCTGATCGGCATTCAGGACCCCGACCATCCACGGGCTGTAATCGCTATTCTCTCCCTCTCTAATCGGGCAGTCGCCACTTCGGGCGATTATGAAAACTACTTTGTCAAAGGCGGTGTACGATACCATCACATCCTGGATCCTGCAACAGGGTATCCCGCCAGAGGCCTAAGGAGCGTGACGGTGCTTTCAAAAACCACGATGGATGCAGATGCGCTGGCTACTGCTCTGTTCGTCATGGGGAAACAAAGGGCTATTCACTGGCTTGTAGCTCATCCAAACTATGCAGGGGTTTTTGTGGATACTGGATTAAACATCTTTGCTTCCCTGTCTCTGAAGAATTTGACAAAATGGGCAAAAAGGATTAAGAGCCATGTTACTTATTTTTAAAGGGGAACGAGTGTGAAAATCCTTTTGACCGGTGCAGCCGGCTTTATCGGATCCCATTTTGCCGAAAGCCTTCTTGAAAGAGGGCACGAAGTCGTCTCCGTAGATAACTTCAATCCCTTCTACGATCCTTCCATGAAAGAACGCAACATCCTGGAAATCAAGCTAAAAGGAAAAGGAAGATTCATAGATGAAAGGGGAGACATCCTGAACAGGAAGTTTTTGGAAAGCGTTTTCAAGACTCATCGGCCGGAGCTCGTGGTTCACCTTGCCGCCATGGCCGGCGTGCGGCCTTCCATTGCCTCTCCGCTCACCTATGAGAAGGTAAATGTTCATGGAACGATGAATCTGCTGGAAGCCATGAAAGCTCATGGCTTGAACAAGATGATCTTTGCTTCTTCCTCTTCCGTATATGGTAACAACCCAAAGGTCCCATTTTCAGAAGATGACAACGTGGATTATCCTATCTCACCCTATGCGGCGACAAAGAAGGCTGGTGAGCTCATCTGCTATACCTATCACCACCTTTATCGGTTTACGATCGTTGCCCTGCGTTTCTTTACAGTCTATGGGCCTCGTCAAAGGCCTGAAATGGCGATTCACAAGTTCACTCGCCTAATTGACAAGGGCGAACCAATTCCCATGTTTGGAGATGGAACATCAAAACGCGATTACACTTATATCTCAGATATTATCGACGGAATGCTGAAAGCCATGGAGATTCAGGAAGGGTTCCATCTTTACAACCTTGGAGAATCCCGAACCACTTCCTTGATAGACCTCATCCATCTCATCGAAAACGCTTTGGGGAAAAAGGCCCGAATTCAACCCCTCCCCCCCCAGCCCGGGGATGTGAATATCACTTATGCAGATATTTCAAGAGCACAGCGGGATCTGGGGTATCAGCCTCATATAACCATGGAAGAAGGAATTCAGCAATTTGTAAGATGGTACCTGGACTTCATGAAAGATTCCGATCGTAAATAATCCTGAGGCCAGTAAGCGTCAATAGCTCATCCACGACCTCAATCGACCTGGCTTCCCTGCTAATAAGACGGGCAAGCCCGCCTGTCGCGATTGTTTTCGGTTTGCCCCCCATTTCCCTCCCAATTCGGTTGACGATTCCATCTACCATTTCCACATATCCATAAAGGAGACCCGACTGAATGCTATGAACTGTACTCTTACCAATCACCCTGTCCGGCCAGTACAAGGTCACCCGAGGAAGCTTCGAGGCAAACTGAAAAAGGGCCTCCATAGAGATATGGATACCAGGGGCAATAACCCCTCCCAGGTATTGCCCCTTTTCCGAAACACAATCAAAGGTCGTCGCGGTTCCGAAGTCTACCACGATCGTTCTACAATGAAACTGCTCATAGCCAGCCACCGCATTAACGATACGATCCGCTCCCACCTCCGCGGGATTGCTGTAAAAGATTGGCATTCCCGTCTTGATACCCGGCCCGACTATGAGGGGTTCCAGATCAAACATCTTTACGATGGAGACGGGAAGCGCCTCAAGAACCGTCGGTACCACACACGAAATAATAGCCGATGTGATCCTTTGGAGGTCCATCCCTTCCAGCTCAAAGAGGCGGGAGAGAAGCACACGATATTCATCTACAGACCGATCAGCTCGTGTACTGACCCTCCAACTGACCTTCAATACCTCTCCATCAAAAACACCAAAAACAATATTGGTATTTCCGACATCGATAGCCAGAAGCATCCTATTCCTCAGCAATCACAACCGTCTCCAAGTCCCCGGCGATAACCCGCTTCTTCTTATCATCTTCCGTTTCGATCATGAGGGCCCCGTAAGAATCAACATCCACTACCTTGCCGACAATCTCCTCTTCGAAGGAACGGATCCGGACATTCTGGCCCACAATCTGTGACCGTTCCTTCCATTCTGCCAGGATGCGGCTATCCCCTCCATCCCTTAGAAAAACACTATACCAATAATCCAATTGCCTAAGCAGTTCCTTGACAAAGGCGACACGCTTCAGCCGTTTCTTTGTCTCCTCATAAAGAGACGTGGAAGCCTCCCTTATCTCTTCTGGGAAACGCTTTTTACGAACATTCAGGTTCACCCCCATCCCGATGACTGCAAAATTGACTATATCGGTTTCAGTGTTCAACTCGCACAACACCCCTGCGACCTTTTTCCCCCTCATCAGGATATCGTTCGGCCATTTAAGGGAAGGTTTAATGGCGGTCTGCGCATAAATCGCCTCATAAAGGGCAATCCCCGTCATATATGTCAACATAGTAGCAAGATAGGGCACAATCTTTGGCCTAAGAACAACCGAGAGGGAAATAGACTGGCGGCGGAACGAAAACCATGTACGGTTCAAGCGTCCTTTTCCCCCCGTCTGATGATCCGTAATAACCACCAGCCCGTCCGCAGCTCCACTCGATGCCAGCCGAAACGCCTCTGCATTTGTGGACTCCAAGACTGGATAATACCTTACTTCTTTTCCCACAATCTTTGTCCCGAGACGGTATTGAATCTCTGAAGGTGTCAGAATATCCGGCGAACGCATCAACCGATACCCCATATTTTGCCGGGCATCCACCACGTACCCCAAATCTTTTAGGGCAGCAATCCGTTTCCATATGGCGGCACGGGTAATCCCCACTTCCTGACTGATAACCTCACCTGAAACAAACCGACCCTCATGATCCTTCAGAATCTGAATAATCTTTTCATTGTCTAATTTCATTCTTTTCCTCCTATGTTACTTGATCGTGCCGAAAATAGCGCATGCTGAAGTTTCCTCGCCCCTGTGTCAGCGAACGTAACGTGGTTGAATATCCAAACAGGTTCCTCAAAGGAACACGCGCCAGGATATCTGTCACCTTTCCCTTGTTCGTCAGGTTTCGGACTTCCCCTTTTCGGCTGTTGATGTCAGAAATTACATCTCCGACAAACTCTTCAGGTG
>JALTIG010000163.1 GCA_027004185.1 bacterium
GAAGGACGTAGATGATTCGAGGCAATCGCCCGGTTTCTCTCTGGATCATGTTTCGCAATTTGATAGCAGCCGAAAAACCTGCGAGAGTCTTGCCTATGCCAGTCGGCGCCGTAAGCGACAGAAATTTGTGTTCAAGTCCAAATCTCTGGATGTTAACGATGATTGTTTTATAGAATTTCTGTCGGAGCGGATCTATCGGCGAATTTTTCGGTAAACCTTCGATGTAACGGTCAACAACGTCGTCAGGAATGTAAATATCCACATTTTGATCCCGTTCCCGAGTTTCGTTTGCGCCCAATCCAATTACCGCTCTAATATCCGCATCGACAAGCATCCCCAAAAGCAGGTTCGTGGTAAAGTAGAGGTTCAGGTCATTAGACTTTGCGGCTATATCTTTTGCAAGCCACGAGAAAGAACGCGCAAATTCCATGAAGTCAGGCAGTAGCTCTCCCTCCACACTTGTGGATATCCCGGCCCTTTGCAAAACCAAACCGAGCGCACCTCTATCGAGAGCTTCCACTTGCTTTTCAAGGTACTTCCAATTTCGTTTCGGATAGATTTCGTTCTCGAGAGTCATGAGCACTGAGTGATGCGTCCTAATAGCAAGGTAAATCGGTAGTCTCCAACTCATGGGAAGGTCTTTAGCCAAATGCCATACTGCAAATATTGCTGAAAGAAGCGCATGAGATGAGAGCCTCTCGTTGGTAACCCTTCCGCGAAGATGGTTTTGAAAGTAGGCTGTAGCCTTGCCGAGGTCATGGGATAGTGCTGTAATGCGGGCAGCATCGGAAAGGTCCTTCGGTGCGAGCATTTCCCCACAGAATCTCGCGACCCGCTCAGCAACGGCTTCAAGATGAACCTCAAGCGGTACTCCAGGATGAGATTGGAGGCTGCTCATCCTATGAACGCAATTGTCCTGTCCCTCTCGCCTGGATATAGATACACGTTTTCAACCTCGGCAGGGATTGGGCCAGCGTATGGGTTAAAAGCTACCTCATCACCGTCGAGGCGCTCCCTTTCAGCGTTGATGAGAAGAGGAACTCTCTCTCTTACTATTCCGGTGCCGGTTTCGAGTTTAAAAGTTTTGAGATAGTCCAGCTTGAATGCGCTCAGAACATTTGAAACACCTTCAAACGGTTGAACTTCCCCATCCCAAAAGAACTCAAAATTGGCGATGCACTCGGTGATACCGAGATACAATGTATAAACTGCTCGATGCTGCACGAGGCGTTCAGAAAGCCCATCCATTAGGCCATCATCTTCGTGATGAAAATACACCTCAAAATCCGGATCTTTGAGAAATTCCATGCGAACCTGGGTATGGAGGCGTCCCTTCGGCGGCTTTGAGACCCAGGCGCCGTCCTTTGTGTCGATATAGTTGACACCAAGACGAACCTTTTTGACTGGTCTTAGCAGTCGAACGCCGAACAAAGACTTATCAAGACTCAGCTTTTCGGGATATTCTTCTCGTGAGAAGCCAAGGATGGCACCAACCAACCCCCTCAATGCACTCGGCGGCGGGATCGAATGAGTCAGTGGTGAGCTCGTGGTAAAATGTCGCCTGAAATGGGCGTAATCACCCCATACTCTAAACGCAATCACTCTCATGATAGCTCAAGGACTTTCACTTTGCTTTCGCCCAATCTGGCCTTCAGCTCACTAAGGATTTCAGGTTTAATTGTAATACGTTCGTGGGCAGCAACCTCCACCCTCTCAATCTTATCTCTGTGTTTTTCAATAGCATAAAGAAGACTCACCACCTCAAGCCTACCTTCGGCCACATCCCTGACCTGCTCTTCACGAAGATCCTCTTTTGGAATCCATCTGACGAGCTTATCCAATTCACCGATATAAAAATCACTCCCCTCTTTGTAGACTACCCTCAGCAAAAGCCTCGGCATCTGGCCGAACTTGCTGCGGGTAATGAGGTCTTTCGTACCGTTCCACATAGCCTCGATCATGAGGTCCAGGTCATCTTCGGTCAGATTAGTCGTCCTTGCCGCATATTCGTTGGCAATACCGTGAAAAGCAATTAACGCATAAGGAACAATCCACTCCTCGCGGAAAGTCCCTTGCTTTTTGCCTTCTTTAGACGGCATAACAGTTGTGCCTTTGATAAACATCGGACCATCAACTCTATGAAGTGAGCGTCCAAATTTGAATTGAACTGGCCCAGTCCACGTAATGGTCTTTTCTTTGATTGCAGTTGTAGCTCCAAAGAGCCTCATGTCTATGCACTTCTCAAGGATCAAATTAGGATCATCGCTGAAATCATCACTTCGGTCCTCCTTAGTTCGAAGATTCCCCTTCCCATCGCGCATCTCAATGATAAAAACATCGAGGCCCTTAACCGTTGCAAGATAATCCCTTATAGTCCTCTTGAGTCTCACATCGGTAACGATGACCTGACCTGTTTCCTCATCGACTCTTGGCTTGTTTTCGTCTAGCGGATCGCCATTTGGATTGGTGTCTTTTACATCATAGATAAACAAAAACTCCGACCTATTTCTAAGATGACTCACCCTGCACCTCCTTTAATCTTCGTTAGAATCTTGCTCTTTAAATACTGGTAGGGAATAGAGCGACATGCCGATAGCGATATAAAATCCTACCTCATCAGGTGTTAGCGACCATTTATCTCCTGCTTCAATAAAGCTAAGACTTACACCTTCTCTTAATCTTCTCCACCAGTGACCAATTCCATATTCATTCATTTTGTTCTGCAATGCCATAAAGATAGATTGCACATCTTTCTGATTGAGCCGGAGATTCTTGAGAACCTTCAGGAAAGGAGTTGAATCGCGCTGAGAATACTGGTAATTTAAAAAAGTCTGCAGCAGGACACCGAGCAAAACAAGGCCTTTCTTCGCAGGATGATTAAAAAAATCACCGTGCTGTACAAAAAAATCTCGATAAGGGAAATTACTCATTTCAGCACCTCCTACTGTTCTCCTTTTAAGGACGCCCCATTCAAGCAAAAACTCTAAAGACACAAGAACTTCAAGGACACTCCACCAAGGCACACCGCCCCTTTCACCCACTTCACCTATGTCTTTCCTGATTCGGGATATAGCCTTTGA